>CAMUZD010000301.1 GCA_947165115.1 uncultured Clostridia bacterium | reverse complement strand
TTGGCGGAGAAGGGGAGACTCGAACTCCCGCGCCGGTTACCCGACCTACGCCCTTAGCAGGGGCGCCTCGTCACCAACTTGAGTACTTCTCCATGGTAGCGTATATAAAAAATATAGTTGTTTTTAAAATGGCGGAGAGAGTGGGATTCGAACCCACGGTACCCGTAAGAGTACGACGGTTTTCAAGACCGTTCCGTTATGACCACTTCGGTATCTCTCCGTAAATGCTTGAATATAATATCATAACGGGCGCGGTATGTCAAGAAGTTTTTAATTATAAAAAGGAATTAAAAATGGGGCTGAACGTGCAGCCCCGGACAGCGTGATTCGTCTTATTCCGCATATCTGAAACTCTGCGGAGCTTCGAGGGCTTTGAGATAAGCGGCGCATTCGGCCTTGCATTTGGTAAGATCCAGATCTCTGTAATTGCCGCATTCTTTCTGCGAAGCACCGAAGACAGGGCCGTCATAAGCGAGTATATCGGCGAGTATTCTCCTGGTGATTGCGAGCACGCGCTCATTATCCGCATTCCTTATCAGCAGATAGAAGCCGGTGCGGCAGCCCATCGGCCCGAAATAGATTACATCGTCCTTTATTTCGCTGTTGCGGATAAAGGTCGCAAACATATGCTCAACGGTATGCGCGGTGGTCGTATCCATATATTCGCCGTTATTCGGTTTACGGGTGCGAAGGTCATATGTCGTGATATCGCCGTCAATACGCGAAACGTAGATGCCCGGCTCGAGTTTATCGTGGTCAACATTGAAACTTGTGATTCTTTCCATAATTATACCTCCCTGATTATACAATGCCATTATAATACTGCTTTTGCTGTTTGTAAATCAAATATTGAAAGCACAGGCAAAAAATGTTATAATTTTCAGGTAAAAATTTGAAGGAGGTTTAATATGAAAACAAAATTTACGGCAGTGATTGCCATTCTGATTGCAGCGGCGATTGCCCTGGCAATGTTCGCAGGATGCGGAAAAGCACCCGAAGCTGAGACTGATACAACCTCGTCAACAGAGGCGGAACAGCCCAATCTCTTTATTAAAGGTGTATGGCTGGGCAGTATTGACGGAAAAGCCGATACTTATTTCATTTTTACCGATGAATCAAACGGCCGCACCGAAAAAGCCGACGGCACGGGCGGTGCTCCCTTTACCTGCGAACAGCACGGATTGGATGTTGTTTTCCATTTCGGCTCAGCCGACGATGTTACAAACGCAAAATTTGACCTCGGCAACAACACCGGCACATTCGATTACGGCGAAAACAAGGTGACCTATGAATTCGCATTTGTTGATGATGCAGATCCCGACAATTTCGAGATTCCAGAAGACGCCGAACCCGCCGATAATCTTTTCACAAAAGGTGTTTGGTCGGCGAGCATTGACGGCAAAATCGACACATACTTCATCTTTGAAGACGAGGCGAACGGCCGCACAGAGAGAGCCGACGGCACAGGGGGAACACCCTTCACCTGCGAGCAGAACGGACTCGATATAGTTTTCCATTTCGGCTCGGCGGATGATGTTACCAAAGCGAAATTCAGCCTCGGCGACAATACAGGCACCTTTGAATACGGCGACGAAACGGTCGTATATACTTTCGAAGCTGTTCAGGACGCAGATCCCGATAACTTTGAAATTCCCGCATAAAACCGAATAAAAGGCATATTGAAAGCCCGCAGGAAATTCCTGCGGGCTTCTCTGTATTATGAGAAAAGATTTGTAAAGAACCAGGCAATGTAATGATATATCGCGATGAAGAAACCTGCAAAGCCTTCGTGAGGCTCATGGCAGTAGGGGCAACCGCCGTCATCGATTGTCACTTCGGCGGTAAGCGGCTCGGAATCGACGCCGTAAGCGGTTTCGGCAATCACTTCAATTTTGTAATCTCCTGCCGCAAGACCGGTCATTTTGAGATCTATGGTTTCCTGCTCTCCCGCAGTATAGTAACTCGGGAGCACCCAGCCTTTTTTCTCGGTTATGCCGAGCTTGTTGATTACCTTATAGCGGTAGAGAACGACCGGCATACCGTCGGTTGATTTTGCGGCGGGAACCGTAGCGGTATATCCTCCGGTGACCGGAGTTATCTCAATTTCCGCGCCCTCATCGAATACGGGCGGTTTTGATGCAGCTTTGCGCTTTTCAACTGTATATTCCCTGTTTTCGGGATTTGCGGGGTTTTCAAGCAGGTATTCGCAGATCATTTCGCCCGCTTCTATATCGTAACCGCGAAGATGCATACGGTTTGCTGCGTCAATCTCGACTATCCAGAAAGTTGCCGTGGCCTCGGAATCAGCGGGGTGATAAGTGCGGGTTGAGTCAATCGTGAATTCAGAATAATAAACGGCTCCGGTTCCGATTGCCGTGTAATTACCCTGCCAGAGTGAGCGCGGGTCATTGAGCGGATAATGGGAATGTCCCGAGAAATCGACAACCTGCGGATAATTATTGAGAGTGCTGTTGAAATATGTAACGCCCCAGCCGTCATAGCTCGATGAGCCGTAAACGGTGTCCCTGTTGTGCTCATGGTGCATAACGAAAACGGGTTTGTCGGGGTTTTCGGTTGTCGCCTTGTCAAGCTCGCTCTTGAGCCACGAAATCTGCTTTGAATCGTAGTGCTGAGCATCGCTCTCGGAAGCCGAAAGGCCGATGAAATGGAAACCGTTTATAACTCTGTGAAAATCGGCATCGTTGCCGGTTACGCTCTTATAATATGCGCGGAGTTCCTTGCGGTTCATCACATAGCCGTCGTGATTTTTGGCAACCACTCCGAGGAACTGCGTTTCGTCGCGCAGAGAAGCGCTGACAGCTTCATAGAATCTGTCAAATTCGGTCTTTGTGCCGTCATTTGTGAGGTCACCGCAGATGAGAACGGCATCGAGTTTGTCGTAAGATGAGTAACGCCGGATTCAAAGACGAGTTTGCCTTCGCGTTCCGCAATGTAGACGT
>CAMUZD010000300.1 GCA_947165115.1 uncultured Clostridia bacterium | reverse complement strand
ATCATCCGGTGGGCGCGCTTCATAACCGTATCGGTCCAGTTGTAATCCTCGGCATTCGGGCCGCAGGCAACTTTGAAAATACGGTTGTTCTGCCAGTCATACTGGCGCACATAGGTCTGATAGCGCCTGTATTCATCGGCGTAATAGGACGGATCCATATTGCCGCCGCAGCCCCAGTTTTCGTTGCCGACGCCGAAATATTTCACTCTCCAGGGCTTATCCCTGCCGTTTTCTCTTCTGAGGTTTGCCATCGGGGATTCGCCCGCGAAGGTCATATACTCAACCCATTCGCTCATTTCCCTGACGGTGCCGCTGCCGACATTGCCGGTGATATACACATCGCAGCCGAGCTGGTCGCAGAGCTCGAAGAATTCGTGAGTGCCGAAGCTGTTATCCTCGATGACTCCGCCCCAGTGGGTATTTATCATCTTTTTTCTCTTTGAGGGGTCGCCGATGCCGTCCATCCAGTGATACTCGTCGGCAAAACAGCCGCCGGGCCATCTGAGAACGGGCAGCCCCATCTCTTTGAGAGCATTGACCACATCAATCCTCATACCGTTGACATTGGGTATATCGGAATCCTTGCCTACAAAAAGGCCTTCGTAAATGCATCTGCCGAGATGCTCGGAAAAATTGCCGTAGATATCCTTGCTGATGGTCGATTTCTTCTCGTTGGGATTGATGAGATACTTTTCCATAATTTCCTCCGGTTGATTGTCTTTTGACGGATAAAAGATAAAATTCGGGGTAAAAATACGCATACTTATCGATTATCCGTGATATTATAACATAATATTTTAAATAAATAAATAGTAAATAAAAAATTTTTCATTCGCGGGCGCGGAAATTTTCCTCTCTCCTTTTCTGAACTTATCTTATCTAATCTTTTCTTATCTTTCCTCCCCTGTGGATCCACAGGGGATTTTCACCGGGTTTTATGTAATTGTGAAAAGAAATGTGAAAAACGCGCTGAAAAACATATACCGGGAAACATAAAAAAACGCAGTACAAACGTACTGCGCAAATTTGCTGTTTTTACTTTTTGAGATAGGCGGCAGAGACGGGAAAATCAAAATATGTATCCGGATACGGCTCATCGGCGAGCATAAAATGCCACCATTCGCAATCGAGAGGCGCGAAGCCGTTTCTGACCATACACTGCTGAAGCATCATTCTGTTATTGAACTGCTCGGGGGTGATATCCTTATAATCGGGATGGGAAACCTCACCGAAGAAATCAAACGGGCTTCCCATATCGAGCTCCTTGCCCGTCTTCATATCGAGAAGAGTAAGGTCAACCGCACTGCCGCGGCTGTGGCTCGACTGCTTAGCAATATATCCCTTCTCAAACAGCTCGGTTTTCTGAAGATCCGGATAAAAATAGGGCTTCATTCTGATATCCGTATCCTCAATGCCCCAGAGCACGAAATGCCTGACCGCGGTCGCGGGGCGGTAGGCATCAAAAACCTTGAGGCGGTATCCCCTGACATTCATTTCGTTCGCGGCATTTTTGAGAGCGCGAGCCGCCTCAATGGTAAGCAGGGCGCAGGGCTCCTCGTAGCCGTCAATCCTGTCACCGATAAAATTATAGGTGGAATGATATCGGATTTCCTGCACGATTGAAGGCACAAAATCCGCGAGGGAAACGAATCCCGAGGGATCCATTATCACTTTCTTTTCAAAATCAGCAGACATAATCCGCCCCCTTAACCGAATTCTTTGATTTCAAATGATTCCAGCTCGCAGAGAACGCCTTCTCCTCCGAAAAAAGTGAAGGCGAGGACAGAATCTCCGCTCTCTGTCTCAAATTCGCATTCCGCCTGCGCCTTATCCGCCGGCAGAAGCATATCGGCGGCGATAATGCCGTTGACGGTAACCCTGAGAAGACAGTCCTCAAACGGCTTATACCCGACTTTCAGGCGGTATCTGCCCGATGAAAAGCGGACATATCTGTATTCACATCCGCCCGTTTTTTTAATATTCACTATGGGGAACGATCCGCCGCGCCGCTGAGTGACAAATGCTCCGCCGAAGAATCTGCAGGCATTCGCAGGGCTCTTTATCAAGCCTGCGGGCAGTGCGTCAAGAAAGCCGTTCGAAGTGATCTCAGCCCTTGATATGACGGCGTTTTCCTCATCGACTTTTATGCGCTCAACACGCGCTCTGCGGTTGAATTCCGTATTGTTTGAAGAGCCGTGATAAAAGACATACCAGCGCTCTCCGATTTCTATTACGGAGCCGTGGCAGTTCCAGCTTTTCGGGTCGATTCCGAAGTTGTCAACCACCGTTCCTCTGCGCTCATAAGGGCCGTAAACATTATCGGAAACAGCGTAGTCGAGCTTCGTGGGAGCGGCCGATTTATTCGGGAATTCGCTCTTCCATTCCGAGGCGTAGATTATGCAGTATTTATCCCCGATTTTTCTCAGAGACGAGCCGTCGTGAAAGCCCTGCGCACCCTCGTTGTTCGTAATGACGGCATCGTGAAAAGTCTCGCTTTTCAGAGTGCACATATCGTCGCAGAGCTCGGCCGCCTTCATTGAAAACTGACCCCAGGTATAGTAGAATCTTCCGCCGTCTTCGAGAACCGACGGGTCAATGCCCTCAACCGGTCTGCCGTCCATCGTGATACGCTTCGCGTCCGAAAACGGACCTGACGGGGAATCGCTGACCGCAACGCCCTCGGACCCGTCCGAGAGGCAGAAATACAGATAATATTTTTCGCCTTTTTTCACGACGTCGGGGGCATATAAATCGGCGGCTGACCAGGGAACATCGGCAATATTTCCGTATTCGTCGCGCGAGCGGAACGAAACGCCGTGATCGGTCCACTTTGTCAGATCATCGACAGGAGCGGAAAAAACGTGATAATCCCCGCAGCAGTAGCCCCCGCCGAAAACATCGTGGGAACCGTAGAGATAAACTCTGCAGCCGAAAACCTTCGGCTCGCCGTCGGGTATATAGAT
>CAMUZD010000299.1 GCA_947165115.1 uncultured Clostridia bacterium | reverse complement strand
GATATCAACGGAACTGCTTTCTGGCTTGATGAAGAAGGAACAATAAAAGCTAATGACTATACCAAGACTACTGTTTATTCTTTTCTTAACGTAGTATTCTTCACGGGCGCATTCAATTCCGATGAGCGTTCTCAGATATCAACCGCTCATTTAATAAATAACTCGCTTAACAGCGCTTATCAGATGTATTCATCCTCGCCGAGTGATGACAGAGTATTCCTGCTGAGCTACGAAGAAGTCGAGAATACAGAATACGGTTTTACCAGCGACGAGATTTCAACAGATACAAGGACAGCTTCAGGAACAGACTACGCTGAAATCATGGGTCTTCAGGTCGATGAATCCGGTAATTCTCCCTGGTGGCTGCGATCTGCAGGCAACACTTCAAGAAATGCTTCATTTGTAAACTATTCCGGATTTATCGGAACCGGGGCAGTTGAATATACAGATAAAGGTATCAGACCCGCGATAGTTCTCACAT
Organism: uncultured Clostridia bacterium; assembly: GCA_947165115.1. Taxonomy (GTDB): domain Bacteria; phylum Bacillota; class Clostridia; order Oscillospirales; family Acutalibacteraceae; genus CAG-177. Next base: position 2,507 of record CAMUZD010000299.1, on the reverse strand, counting down.
CAATTCTTCCGCAAAGCAGTCATACAGTAACATTTGACTATAACGGCGGAAACGGCGATGAGTTGACAAGGACGGTATCTTACGGCGAAGCTATCGGCACTCTGCCGCAGACATCAAAAGGTGATTTCATTTTTGACGGCTGGTTTACGGCAAAATCAGGAGGAATAAAAGCAACCGCCGATGATATAATCAAAGCAGATATAACACTATTTGCCCAATGGTCTGAATGCAGCCACAATTATACAATCACAGATTCAAAGGAATCAACCTGTAAGGAAGCGGGATATAAAACTTATACATGCACTTTATGCGGCAAAACATACACCGAAATTGTATCTATGAAAGATCATTCTGTTGTAACCGATCCTGCTGTTGCTCCAACCTGCAAGGATACCGGTCTGACTGAAGGTTCTCACTGTTCGGTATGCAATTCAATCCTTGTCGCTCAGGAAATAATTCAGCCTGATTCAACCGCACATAAAGACAATGACAATGACGGAATGTGCGATATATGTAAAGAAATTATCGATCAGGCAAAATACGATGAATACGTGAGACAAAAGCAGGCCGCCGAAGCCTCTTCGAAGGTCAGGCTCAAAATCAGGGAGCCATCCGTTACCACAGTTAATTATGGTCATACGTTGGTCTTGCACGCAGAATATAGCGGAACTATTCCAGATGGATACAGTCTTATATGGGATTACAGCGGAAACGGATTTGAAAGAACGGATAAAGGGACGACATACAGAATTAAATCCTCAGAAAACGGAACCGCAAATGTAACTTTAAAGCTTGTCGGACCGGATGGTTCAACTGTCCGAAACAGCTCCGGAAAAGAGATTTCAGACAGCAAAGAAATAACATCAAAGGCCGGCTTTTTCCAGAAAATCATATACTTCTTTAAGAACCTTTTCAAAATTGATATGACCATCGATGAATAATGAAACAGCCGCAGAGTCAATTGCTCTGCGGCTTATTCTATGCCTTATTGTTTTCGCGATAGTTTTCAATGAATTCAGTTATTCGATCACTCACCTCATCAAGTTCAAGCAGAAATTCGCGTGCAGACATCCGCAGGACTCCGAAACGGACTGCAGAAAGCTGAATAAGAGAATCTGAAGATACTACTGTTACTTTTTCATTTTTCCCGATTTCACTGACTATTCTTTCTATATATACGTCTCCGAGCTCGCGCTCTTTTGTATATACTACATGTATATTATGAAAATCAAAGCGTTCCCCTTCCCCGCCTCTGACTTTATATGCATCAAAAACGAGAATTACTCTGCATTTTGTAAATGCAGAATAATTGCATAAGATATTCATCAGCTTTTCGCGTGCCGATTCAAGCGAAGTATCGGCGATTTCCTTGAGATCATCGCTTGCAAAAATGACATTGTAACCGTCAACTATTACAGTTTTATTTCTCTCGTTGAGTTCAACAGTCTTATCTTCCTGAGGTTTAATTCTCTTTTCAGGCCTGTAAAGTGTATATTTAACTTTACCGAATTCCCTCTCCATTATCACCTGCAGTTCTTTTTCATCAATGATGAGATTTCTTCTGTTGACTGCAGGCACAAAGCCTTTTTTCATTTTACGGCAGCTTTCGAGATGCATATATTGAGTCACCTCATTCCACTTGACCGTAAATCCGGCTCCGTGAGCGCAAAAAACAGAATCAGGAGTATTATCAAGATCCGATTCGGGATTATAAGCACATTTTTCAATTATTTCTTCTGAATTATGACATTCGGAATAACCGTCCGGAATACAGATAAGACTGCCTTTGCCTGAAGTATATGAAGCGACCTCGGCTGCATAATCATTAAACGAAACAGCCGGGGCTCTGCCCTTGATAACAGCCATTAAACCATTATCGGACGGTGTATCAAATTCGCCTGAACGGGAACGTATATCATTGATTGCTCTGCCGAGCATTTCGAAAGGAACTGTCAAGGAGAATTTATACCATGGCTCAAGCAGAACGCTTTCGGCATTCATAAGTCCCTGCCGTATTGCGCGGTAGGTCGCCTGTCTGAAATCTCCGCCCTCGGTATGTTTAAGATGAGCTCTTCCGGCTGCAAGAACAATTTTTACATCTGTCAGAGGAGAACCGGTCAGCACTCCCAAGTGCTCTTTTTCGGCAATATGAGTAAGAATCAACCTCTGCCAGTTTCTGTCAAGAACATCCTCGCCACATCTTGATACTATTACAATACCGCTGCCTCTCGGCATAGGCTCAATCAGTAAATGGACCTCGGCATAATGCCTCAGCGGCTCATAATGGCCTACACCCTCAACGGTTTCTTTTATAGTTTCTTTATACTGAACCGTGCCGTTATCTACAGTTACTTCTATTTCATACTTTTCAATTATTACTGATTTAAGAATTTCAGCCTGAATCTTACCCATAAGGCAGACGTTTATCTGCTGAATAAAAGAATTCCATTCAAGTTTCAGCGAAGGTTCTTCTTCTTCCAAAAGTTTTAACTTAGGATAAAAAGAAC
>CAMUZD010000298.1 GCA_947165115.1 uncultured Clostridia bacterium | reverse complement strand
CATACCCGCTATATGCATTGACGATTCAAAATAGAGAGCTATTGCAGGCATCGCCGAGTCAAAAATGATGTTCGCAAGCATCAAATATTTTGTATCATCATTTGAAAAGATGTATTTAACGGCATTGAATACGCCGGATTGATTGCGCTGAGCATTCTTATTCTCTTTATTGAGCTGTTTCTGCGCCATTCTCTCCTCATACGGAATAGAGAGATAAGCGGTCCTCTCACGGATGAAAACCTTAGTGTCCTTGACGAAGAAAAGAACTATCAAAGCGGCGATAAATCCGATAACCGACGGCACAAAGAATATTCTTCTCCAGAGCGTCGCATCGTCGCCCATGAGAATACGCCTGAGCACGGGAATCAGCACGACTCCGAAAATTCCGAGGCTCTTGAGAACACTGTAAATCGAGCCCCTCTTTTTATCCGGCGCTTCCTCGAGAATATAGATAATCTGCATATCGTGGCCGATGAAAAAGCTGATAACAGCAAATCCGAGCAGGAAAACGAGATAATTCGGCGAGAGGTATATTATCAGCAAACCCGTCGCCATGCCGAGCGTGGAAATAACGAAGAGCGGCTTCCTGCCCCATTTATCGGCGAGAGCCTTGTAAAACGGCGTTATCGCGCCGAAAGCGTAGCCGAGCACGCTGACCGTCGTATGCAGAGACAGACCCTGCTCAAAAGTGTAGGTCTTGCCGAGAAACGGCCTGTTTACGAAGAATTCGGTCACGAATGACGACTGCACCGAGACCGAAAGATTGCTCGTGATTTCATCAAGTATGTTGACAACGGCTATGATAAAAAGAAGAAAAACGAAATAGCTCTGCCAGTTTTTGGCCTGTGATTTATTCTGCAGGCGCACAAGCTGCTTCGCTTCGAATTTCTTGGTTCTTGCCGCCTTTTTATCGGGATTTTTCATTGCTGCCTCCGTTTTTTGATTTATACCATCGGTTTATATTTACTATATCATAATTATTCGCCCCGCGCAATATCATAACAGGGAAAAACAAGAATCGGATTTCAAATAATTATCTCCATAAAAATAACCCGAACATATTTCAGGTCTGAAAAATGTTCGAGTTATGTGCGTTTGGTGACCTATCCGCTTTGGAATACGAACGGGCAGTATTTGCCCGTGTATTCCTTGACTCTCTTGACTTTTTGCCGCTTGAAGAGCTTGTAATAAGTTTTGATAAATCAAAGCCCAGCTTGACTTTCGGATCGGGTGAACCATCTTCATCAGCTTCGATTATAACTTTCTGCAAAACAGGACTTCTCAGCACGGATTTCATATGACTTTTACACAGTCTGATATATTTATCGTTTTCATCATATTTCGCATCTTCCGGTAAGTCCTGAAGATAAGTCGCAATCAGGCTTGTTATATCCAACCACGAGTTAAGTATGTTTATAAGCTTATCCTTGCTTATTTTCTTTGATTTTTTGGAAGTATCCTCAATAAGATATTCGAGCTTTTTCTTTTCCTCTTCAAGGGGATTAAGATATGTTTTTGCCGTGTCAATACCTATGCCCTGCATAACGCCTTGCATTATGTTGTCAATCTTACCATTAACGGTATTCAGCTGAGTGCGGTATCTCTCAATCTCCTTGTCATATCCGAGATGTTCGGAGTGATTCTTAATATAATAATCAACAAATCGCTCAACCGAAACATTGTCGGGAAACAGCTCGAACATAACCATATTATAGACTCCGGCTTCCAGCTTATCCTGCGATATGGCTTTCATATTGCAGGATTTTTTCCTGGCATTTTTGCATTTGTAATAACTGTACATCCTGCCGGTGCTGGAGTAACCGGATTCACCAACCCATAGTTCACCGCATTTGCCACAGAACACTTTATCGGCAAGCAGATATTCTCTCTTGGCTTTGCCGTGAGCATTTTTGTGTTTCATAGACTCAATACGCATCTGAGCAAGCTGGAAGGTTTCATCGCTGATGATTCTCGGCATACCGTCGGGGACTTCAATATCCTGCCAGATATACAGGCCCGTATATTTGGCATTTTTAAGAATGCGGTTAATAACATTATGGTCAATCGGTTTTCCGTTTGAATTAATATAATGCTTTTTTTCGCATTCTTTTACAATTTCGGAAATCTTTGCTCCGTTATTATATGAATCAAATACGAATCTGACTATATCAGCCTGGTCTTCATCTATGACATATGTTTTTGAAATCGGATCAACACTGTATCCGAGAGGGGCTTTGCTGCCGTTGGCAAGACATTTGCGCGCGTTGTCACTCATACCACGCTTAACCTTTCTGGCAAGGTCGGCATTATAGTATTCTGTAAAGCCTTCCATAATCGCGTCAAATATAATGCCTTCGGGACCTTCGATGGCCGGCTGGTTGATAGAGATAACTTCAACTCCGTTGTCACGCAGTTCTTTCTTTGACATTGCAAGAGCAATTCTGTCCCTGCCCATTCGGTCAAGAGTATAAATAAGCAACACTTCAAATATACCCTTGCCGGAGTCATCCATCATATTCTGCCAGTCTTCTCTGTTTTCGGTTTTACCGCTGACGGCAGAGTCATGATAGATTTTCACAACGGTCATATCATTGGCCTCGGCATATTTTTTGCATTCTTCAATCTGCTCTTCAATGCTTTCTTCCCTTTGCTTATGGGAACTGTATCTTGCATAAATAGCTGCTTTTCTCATAATATATCCTCCACGTTCGACTATCGTTTGGTAATTCTCGTTTGGTTATAGTCTTATTGTCAGGTATATATTATCATAAGCTTTCAGAAATGTCAACCGTTAAGTAAAAACAGCCTCATCTAAAAGATGCGTCAGCTTACGCTTTTCTGAGAGTTTTATTTTTATAAATAAAGATACGGAAACTCTTAAAAATATTCACTGCATTTAAAATTTAATTTTGTTGTTTTTAATTGAAATAGAGTCTTATTATATGTATAATTAAATAATAACAAGATAGTGAAGAAAAACCCTGATTAGAAGGTGC
>CAMUZD010000297.1 GCA_947165115.1 uncultured Clostridia bacterium | reverse complement strand
CTTGTTTATAAGTCTGTCGCGGTCTGTAACCGATACTATTAACAGCTCTGTATCTTTCACCTGAATACGAGATGTCGGCATATTCCATACAATCTGATTGAGCTGCCGAACCTACAGTCCCGTCACCGCTGCAGAAGTTATATGATACGAAATCCTTCTGAACAGAATCCAATGCGGATATAATATCACTGTCGGTTTCAAGCGTGGTCGGATAGCTGCCTAATTCTACAGTATCTCCTGCGATAAATGCATTTTCTGCTTTTGCAACAGGCGATGCAGCCCCGGTAAAATATGTGCCGAAGCAGAATACTGCGCAAAGCGCAAACGATATATATCTTCTGATTTTTGAGCGCATAACAATACCTCCATATTGCGGGAGATTGTAATTGTATCTATAATAAATATATCATTATTTTAAATAAAAGTAAATAATCACATAAAAATTTACAATTACAGAAGGCTTAAATATTGACAAGTATCCCTGATTTTAATAAAATATATCTAAGAATCAGAGGTGATTGAATGAAAAAAGAATTCAACTTTGAAAAGCTCGACATTCAGCTTGAGGATTTTATAGCTCTGCTTGATGAAAACAGGCAGGATGTCTATTTTGTGGCGGCTATGACTGCTGTTGCTCTCTGCGGATATAAAGAGAATCCGGAAAAATGCTATGCAATGCTTGATGAACTTAAGAATCCCGCTGAGCCTGTAAGCGTTTACGAAAAGCAGTTTCTCAGAGACAGATTAAAAGGCAAGGAGTATAAACCGTTTTCTTATTTTGCAGGATCTAAACCTGAAAACGGGTATGTTCCGCATGCGCCGTATAGAATTACCGTTTCTAGCAATTCCAATTCTTTTGCGGATGAACACTGGGCAATTCTCTGGCTCCGTTCCTCCGGCGCAGACAGTGAAAGGCAGATTAAGCTCAGAGAAAAGAAAAGCACACATGCCTGGTATCTTGTAGAGGAATTCCTTCTGGCAGATATCAGAGAGCCTGTCCGTAATGAAAAAGGTGAGGTAATTGATCCTTGGGGTTAATTATGAATATACAGTCGGTTTATTTGTTACTAAACAATAAATTTTTGCGTATTGTAACATTTGTTTTGTGCAAAATATATTGACATTATCTGTAAATATAGTATAATATTATTTAATAATGGCAATATATGGACTTAATTGATTTTCAATAGATTTTTAATATATTCTGGGTCAAGGGAGAAGAGTATGGGAAGACCTGTATCGTTTGATAAACTTGAAATGTCACTCGAGGAATTCGGAGAGCTCGTCGAAGCTAACAGAACCGATTCGTTTGTTATCGCCGGCCTCGCCGCTGTAGCGCTGTGCAATTACCGCTACGATCCCGAGCGTTGTATTCAGATGCTTAATAAGTTAAAGAATCCTCATGAGCCGATGAGCGAACGCGATGTGCAGATCGTTAAAGAACGTCTTTTCGGCAAGGAGTATATTCCGTTCTCTTATTTTGCAGGAGCTATTCAGTTCAATAATTTTACACCCCGTAAGCCGTATACTGTGCTTGTCAAAGATAATAAGTATTCATTCTATAACGAAGGATGGGCAGAGCTCTGGCTTCACTCCAGCAGCGCCCCCGATGACAGGCCGGTCCGACTCAGGCAGAGAAAGAGCAATCAGAAATGGTATCTTTCTGAGCAGATGCTTATGGCCGATATCAATCTCGTTACTGATGAGGACGAGGATGAGGATGAGGATCCCTGGGGCTGATAATCAAAATTGCGGCTGCCGCACGGCGGCCGCTTATTTATAATCTGAAAGGAGATATTTATGAATTACGAAATTAAAGGCGATACTTTACCTTATGTTGAGATTACGCTTGAGCAGGGCGAAAGTGTTAAATGCGAAGGCGGCTCAATGTGCTGGATGTCCCCGAATCTGAAAATGGACACTCACGGCGGTGGTATTGGCAAAATGTTTTCGAAAGTAATCAGCGGCGAAGCGATGTTTCATAACACATATACTTGCGAAAGAGGAACAGGCCTTATCGCTTTTTCATCCAGTTTTCCCGGCAAAATTATGGCTTTGAATATTGAACCCGGTAAGGAGATAATCTGCCAGAAATCCGCATTTCTTGCTTCAAGTATCGGTGTGGACCGATCTGTGTTTTTCCAGAAAAAACTCGGCGCAGGTTTTTTCGGGGGAGAGGGTTTTATAATGCAGAAGCTTTCCGGAAACGGTGTAGCATTTGTTGAGATTGACGGCTCCGTTGAAGTAAAAACTCTTGGAGCAGGTCAAAGCATTATAATTGATACAGGTTATCTGGCGTTGATGGATGCTACATGCACGATGGATATCAAGGCGGTCGGAGGAGTTAAAAATACTCTTCTCGGCGGCGAAGGTTTTTTCAATACAGTAGTTAACGGTCCCGGTAATGTATATCTGCAGAGTATGCCTTTTTCAAAACTTGCCGGCATGTTCAACGTTTCTTCGACATAATTATAATAAAATTTGGGAACTCCGAGAGGAGTTCCCTTTCTGTTTAAATTACATAATAGTCAGCCGAATCTCTTTTGGTAAGTTGAGCTACGGTTATTGAATCAAAAAATTCATTTGTTAGTTTTGAATATTCGCTCCACATTGCTATAGTCCTGCAATCGGCTTTCTTTTCGCATGGCGGAGCGTTTTCGGCAAGGCAGGCAACAGGAGCCAGGTCGCCCTCGGTCAGACGCAGTATTTCACCGACTGTTATTTCCTCAGGTGGCCTTTTCAGTTTATATCCTCCGCCTTTGCCGTGAATTCCTTCGATTATATCGCCTTTTGTGATATCAGGCAGGATTCTCTCGATGTATTTAAGAGATATTTCCTGCCTTTCGGCAATTTCTTTCATAGGAATATATCCGCCGTTTCCGTGCTCTGCTAAATCTATAATTACTCTGAGAGCATATCTTCCTCTTGTTGATATCATTTATCTTCACCGCCTTGAATTATTATACCGCCGCTGAGCACGATATCTCCGTCATAAAGCACT
>CAMUZD010000296.1 GCA_947165115.1 uncultured Clostridia bacterium | reverse complement strand
CGTAGAATTCTTTGAGCGCATCCGCAATCTGTCCGAGCTCGTCGGGGTTGCCTATGCAGTGGCTGGCGCCGAAGAACCGGCCGCTTTCAAGCGCTTTTCTCAGTGAAGCAGAATCGAGAGTAGGCATCAGAGCATAAATGAATCCCGTATCGATTTTATCTAGTTGATGAGCATCGCTGCTGCAGATTGCAAATACATTTTCGCCGTTTGCCGAGAATCTGCCGAGCAGGTTATCCCAAAGCTTTCTGTCAAATCTTGTTCTGCCGTCGCCTTTAGAATTGATGTCAATACCTATGCATGCATCATATTTGCTGATAAGCGAAGCGACTTTGTTGATAAAGTATCTGTAAGCGAAGATGCTCTCATTATATGCGTTTTCGGTTCGGATTTCATATCTTGCCTTTGAATATTCGCCCGGGTGGTTTATTACACAGACGCCGCCTGCATTCGTTACGCCTCTTACCGCGTCATTGTATGTAGTGAGCGAATTATTATGATAATCGGCAAACCAGCTGTTGACATGAGCATTTGCCGAGACTGCGTTCTGTTCAATACCGAACGGGACTCGCATTATTCTTCTTCCGTCTGAAAAGCTGAGATAATCGTCGCCGTTTTCGGCTGCGTAATTATACTCGGCACCGTTATTGAAACTTCCGTTTTTTCCGAGATATTCAAGCTCGCCTTTGCTCCTGCCTAGAAGGTTGAGAACACCGTGAATGAGCCTGTCTTCATTCGGAGTCTCCCAAGTATAGTTTACTGTTCCGTGATCGGTGGTCGCTACAATATCAAAACCCGTCTCATAATGCCTTTCAATTGATTCCTTCAGTGTCGGGCTGCCGTCTGAGGCGTTTGTGTGAGTATGAAGAGCAGTCTTATATTGATTGAACGAGTCAAAGTCGACACCATCATAGGGGTTAGTTATTGCAAACTGCGCCGGAACATCAGACGCAAAAGAGGGGAGTATACACAGAGCTATGATAAGTGCGCTGAGTAATACCGCGGAAATCTTTCTGAATTTTTTCATTTTATCATCTCCGTTCTTTTATTATTTTATAACAATCTCCCGCCTCTTTCAATAGTAATAATAACTTGAATTATTCATATTTATATGGTAACATTTAACATATTAAAGCTAAAGGAGAGATAATGATGAAGAAACTCGCAGTTCTTTTTTCAATAGTTTTAATGCTCTTAATGCTTTGTTCCTGCGGAGCTGATAAAACCTCACCCGAAACAACCGAACCTGAAAATGCAACCGAGCAGATTGCCAATCCCATGGTCGAATCCACTCCTGAAGAAATCAAGAGAGCCGTTGGTTTCAGCCTGAAAGTTCCCGCCGATGTAAAAGACGCCTCATATTATCTTATTTCCGGTGAAATGGGACAGGCCGATTATATGAAAGACGGCGATGTCTACACCGTCAGAATCAAAAGAACCGATTCTATAGAGGATGTCAGCGGAATGTATTACAGTTGGACCGTCGATAAAGATTGCAAAATCAACGGTTGCGACGGCGTTGTCCACATCTGCGATACCGAAGATGAAAAGGCGAGCAGTATCGTCTGGTTTGATGAAGAGGTCGGCGTAACACATTCAATTTCGGTCAATAACGCTGTTACCGAAGAGGTGCTTGTTGCTGCCGCCGAAGCAGTCGCATAATATGGAAAACTCGCTTGCAAAAGAGCGCATTCAGCGTTGGGATAATATTAAATTCTTCCTGATTTTTCTTGTGGTTCTCGGTCATATTGCAGATATTTATGCGAATATTTCGTTTGCCACGGGTGTGCTGAGATTTTATATCTATACATTTCACATGCCTTTGTTTCTGTTTGTATCGGGGCTTTTCAGCAAGAAGAATATTAAGCAGAAAAGATGGAAGAATATCTTTTCTTATCTGATTCTCTATATCTTTATTAAGGTCATAGATTTCTTTGCAAAGTGGGCGGCTACGGGTAGCAATCCGGGCTTTTCGCTGTTTAAGGCTGCGAGCGTTCCGTGGTATGCTTTCTGCCTTTTTGCCTTCAGCGTGATTATCATTTTGATTGATAAGGTGAAGCCTGCATATGTTCTTGCTTTTTCGGTTATTCTCGCCTGCGTTGCGGGTTATGATAACAATATCGGCGATTTTCTCTGCCTGTCAAGAATTATAGTCTTTTTCCCGTTCTTTTATGCCGGATACATAATCGAGCCCGCGAAACTCAATGATTTTCTTAAGGATAAAAGAATCGTTGGGGCATCTGTTGCCGTGCTTATCTCTGCGGCAGTGGTGATTGTCTGCCTTTACGGCAATATCAAAGATATAAAATTCCTTTTTACCGGCAGAAATCCTTACCGAGTATTTATCAAAAACGCACCTTATGCATTTGTTTTCCGCCTTATCTGCTATGCCGTTTCCGCACTTATGGGATTTGCTTTTATGGCTGTGATTCCCGATAAGATAGGTAAGGGTAAAATTGCGAAAATCGGAGCGAGAAGTGTGCAGATCTACTCACTCCATTTTGCCCTCAAGCTCCTTTGGTTCGGCCTGGTTAACGACAGGTTTCATATTGACTCTTTCTTTACTTCAAAGCTCCTTATCTATGAAATCCTTGTCGCAGTTGTCATTTTCGTTATCTGCGCCCTGCCTTTCTGGGAACCGTTTTTCAAAAAGCTCCTCTTTGTTCCTTCAAAAGAAGAATAGTAATATACGGCGTCTTCAGATGGCGCCGTATTTTTTCTTTATATGAAATTATTGTTGACTATTTTATTATATTTCCTTATAATTATTTTTTGGGGGAGAGTATTCCCAATAACTGTTTTAGAAAGTATTATTTATATAATTAGAGGAGGTAATTATGAAAACTGCAAAAAAACTTTTGGCAATTCTTCTGGCGATGCTTATGATTATCGGCTGCGTGGGCCTTACTGCTTTCGCCGATCCGGAGGATGAAGAAGAATGGGATTGTTCGACAATGGGCCACGATTTTGAAGGTGGAGCATGCATTTATTGCAGAGAGCCGGATCCGGATTGGGACTGCTCTC
>CAMUZD010000295.1 GCA_947165115.1 uncultured Clostridia bacterium | reverse complement strand
CTATGAGTATTCAAAAGATAACGGTGCCAAATATCAGGATGACAACGTATTCACAGGTCTCACCGCAGGTTCAACCATTTTTGTCAAGCAGAGATTCAAGGGCAATGAAGGTCAGGAAGCCGGCGTTGCAAGCGCAGCCAAAAATGTTGTAGTCAATAATGCAGCGAAGTATACCGCTTCCGCAGGCAACCTCAAGACCCCCGAATTTGAGAAGGCCGACGCGACTTATGCTGAAAAAGACCTCACCCTTTTTGCTTATTCCGATACCCGCAAGACCGGCGATCCGCAGTGGGGCGATACCCAGCTCGTTCCCGTAAAGTTTGAGCTTGTCAACAACGGTTCTACAGAGAAGAGCGGCGCTTTCACCCTTAACGACAGCGATAAGGGCCAGTATAAAGCAACCGTTCATCCCGATAAGGAAGGCGTTTCCTACACAGTCAAGGTTTACTACAGCAAGCAGCGTTTCGAAGGCGCATCAGGCTATAAAGAGGTTGACCAGAACACCACCAAGACCATCACCATCAAGCCGACCAAGGAACCCAAGCAGTGGCAGAAGATTCTGAGCGGCATTCTCAACTTCATCACCACCACCATTCCCAAGATTGCAAGTGCAATAGCAAAAGTTGTTGAGTGGTATAAGAAGAACCAGCCTGCAAAATCCTGAGTAAAAATTATATTATATAATTAAATATTTTACTTGCAATTATGCTCTGCGTGTGATATACTATAGCGGCAATTCACACGCAGGGCTATTTTTACTGCCGGTGCGGGGTCGACAGCCCCGTTGCAGTATCAGGGCCTGCGGCGGTTGTGTCTGACATAAGATACAAAATTAACTAAGGAGGAAAAATCAATGTCAGTAGTATCCATGAAGCAATTACTCGAAGCAGGCGTCCATTTCGGACACCAGACCAGAAGATGGAATCCCAAAATGGCGGAATACATCTTCACCGAGCGTAACGGCATCTACATCATCGACCTGCAGAAGACCGTCAAGAAGCTCGAAGAAGCTTATCTCTTCGTTCGCGACATCGCTGCAGACGGCGGAGACATTCTCTTTGTCGGTACCAAGAAGCAGGCTCAGGATTCCATCAAGGAAGAGGCAGTCCGCTGCAATATGCCGTTCGTAAACGCCCGCTGGCTCGGCGGTATGCTCACCAACTTCAACACCATCAAGAAGAGAATCGCAAGACTCGGCCAGCTCAAGGCAATGGAAGCAGACGGCACTTTTGACCGCCTGACCAAGAAGGAAGTTACCAAGCTCGCTCTCGAAATCGAGAAGCTCGAGAAGTTCCTCGGCGGTATCACCGAGATGAAGAAGCAGCCCGCTGCAATGTTCATCGTTGACCCGCGCAAAGAGAAGATTGCCGTTCTCGAGGCAAAGAAGCTCGGTATCCCCATCGTAGCTATAGTTGATACAAACTGCGACCCCGATGAGGTCGATTACGTTATTCCCGGCAATGACGACGCTATCCGCGCTGTCAAGCTCATAGCAGGCGCTATGGCTGACGCTGTCATCGAAGGCAGACAGGGCGAGCAGAACGCTCCCGCAGCCGAAGAAGCAGCAGAAGAAACCGCAGAAGAAGCAAAGGCAGAGGAGGAATAATAAATGGCATTCACAGCTAAAGACGTTGCAGCTCTCAGAGAAAGAACCAATGTCGGCATGATGGATTGCAAGAAAGCTCTCCAGGAAGCCGACGGCGATATGGATAAGGCAGTTGAAATCCTTCGCGAAAAGGGTCTCGCTTCCGCAGCCAAGAAGGCCGGCAGAATTGCCGCCGAAGGCACTATCGGCGTTTACACCGACTCGGCAGCTTCCGCTCTCGTTGAGCTTAACTGCGAAACCGACTTTGTCGGCAACAATCCCGATTTCAAGGCACTTGCCAATCAGATAGCAAAGACCGTAGTAGCCGTTAAGCCCGCCGATGTTGAGGCGCTCGCGGCAGCTACCATCGCAGACGGCTCCGTCAGCGTAGCCGATTCCATCCAGGAGCTCTTCCTCAAGATTCGTGAGAATCTCCAGCTCCGCCGCTTTGCTCTCGTTGAGGGCACTGCCGTTTCCTATATCCACGGCGGCGGCTCCGTAGGCGTTCTCGTATCCTTTGATACCGACGCTGCCGATAAGCCCGAATTCGCAGAGATGGGCAAGAATGTCGCGATGCAGGTCGCGGCCATGAGCCCCGAGTATCTCCGCAAGGAAGATATCTCCGCCGAAGAGCTTGAAAACATGAAGAAGATTATCGTTGAGAGCGCTCTCAATAAGCCCGATTCACTTCCGAAGCCCATTCTCCAGAGCATCGTTGAGAAGACTATCAGCGAGAATAAATGGAGCGCAGAGGATGTCGCTGCTTATGAGGAGCAGAAGAAGAGCCAGTATCTCTTCAACTTCCTCTCAAAGGAAGGCATTGCCGCTCTCGCCGAGACCGCAGTTGCCGGCAAGGATGAATACACCGCAAATCCGATTTTCGGCAAGGTTGTTGACGGAAGAATCAACAAGCAGCTCAAGGAAATCTGCCTGCTTGATCAGCAGTTCGTCCGCTCCGATTTATTCGACGGCACTGTCGGCGCTTATGTTGCGGACGTAGCCAAGAAGCTCGGCGCGAACATCGCCATCACCGGCTTCACCCGCTTTGCAAAGGGTGAGGGCATCGAGAAGAAATCAGATGATTTCGCAGCCGAAGTCGCCAGCATGGTAAAATAAATTGATATAAAATTATCCGTGAGCCGCAAAGCTCACGGATTTTTTTGCTTTTATGAGGTTTAACCGGATCAGCCGAAAATCAGATTGAACGGAGCTGAAAAGAAAGCCATTATAAGAGGAATCACTACCCAGATATTCACCAGTCCTCCGGCTATAATGAGACCGAGAGATTCGCTGCCGGCAAGAGCAAACGGATAAAGAATCTTTTTATAAAGCGGGACGCTGAGCGTCAGCGTATCGCTCGCGAGCAGTTCGTTGTCGGCTGAATAGAGATTCGCGGTGACGGTTCCGCCTTTTCCTGCGGATTTGACATAAATCGTTTCACTGCC
>CAMUZD010000294.1 GCA_947165115.1 uncultured Clostridia bacterium | reverse complement strand
CTGAAGAAAAACCAGAGCGGACCGAAGAAAAACGCGCCGGCATTGAACGAAACCTTTTTGCCGTCTTCAAATTTTTCAAAGAGCGGAATATATCTCTTGGTATTCTTGCGGACATAGCCGGTCAGCTCGCCCTCGGTATGCCTGCCGATTATTCTGTTATTCTCGCTGTAGGCGTATTGGGTATTCTGCCCGGGAATAAGCAGGAGCGGAGCTCCGCAGTGCTTGCAGAGCTTGTCGCCCGGCTCGGTCAGCATTCCGCAGTAGGGGCAGCGGTTTTCGGTTTCGGCGGCTCCGGCATTGAACATAGCCTGACCTGATACAGCCGATATGTCCGCGCCGCATCTGGCGCATATATTGAAATCTCCGGGATTCTCGCTGCCGCAGGCGGGGCAGATTTTAATAGCGTCTTCGGGCGGAATATTCGCCGTTTCGGGAGCGCGGACTTCGGGAGCTGCCTTCGGGGCCTGATTCCACACAAAGCCTTCCGCGTGCTTTGCGGCGTTTGCGCATTCGCCGTTTTCATGCCAGCATTCGCGGTGCTGCGGGGTTCCGCAGTCGGGGCAGACCACTATATCGTCGCCCTCGTGCATGTGTTTTCCGCAGACGGGGCAGGGCATATTTTCGTAATTCATGTATTTTCTCCGTTTCGGTCATAAAATCAATTTAATATATTTATAATATACTATTACGCTTAAAAATTCAATTGTTATTTTATGAATATAAGAGCTGAAAACAGCATTTTTCAATCTGTATTTATATCTTTTTTCTCAAAAAATGCAAAAAATGCTTGACAAATCGGCGGACTTATATTAGAATACCTTCACAACAAAGAAGAGCGGTCTGCTCTCACCTTCCGGGTTTACCCGAGTCGGTCAATAGCGAAGCGGTATAAGAGCCGCAGTGCGTTTGATTAACTATGCGAGGCAGAGAGTGTTGACTGCCTCGCTTTTCAATTACCTTTGGGAGGTGCTTAGCATCAGCAAGCAGGAACAGCAGATCAATGAAGAAATCCGTGACAAAGAGGTCAGAGTCATTTCCGACACAGGCGAGCAGATAGGCATTATGTCCGCCGCCGAAGCTCTCAAGATTGCGGAGGAACGCAATCTCGACCTTGTTAAAATTGCGCCCCAGGCGACCCCGCCCGTGTGCAAGATTATGGATTACGGCAAGTTCAGATTTGAAAAAGCCAAAAAAGAGAAGGAAGCCCGTAAGAATCAGAAGATCATTGAGACCAAAGAAATCAGGCTTTCACTCAATATCGACACTCACGATTTCGATACCAAGATCAACCACGCAAAGAAATTCCTTGCGGACGGCAACAAGCTCAAGGTTTCGATAAGATTCAGAGGCCGCGAAATGGCGCATCCCGAGATAGGTCTCGGCATCATGCAGCGCGCCGCAGACGCCCTTGAAGAATTTGCGACTGTCGAGAAACCGGCAAAGCTCGAAGGCAGACAGATGCTTATGTTCATGGCCCCCAAAGCCTCAAAGTGATGAAAAATTATAGGAGGATATAACTATGCCCAAAATCAAGACACACAGCGGCGCAAAGAAGCGCTTCAAGATCTCCAAAAACGGCAAGCCCATGCGTGCTCATGCCTACAAGTCCCACATTCTCAACAAGAAAAGCACCAAGCGCAAGAGAAATCTTCGCAAGGTCAGCGTTGCTGACGAGACCAACGTCAGACAGATCAAGAGACTTGTCCCTTACAAATAATATCGTATTTTAACGGAGGAAATTAACTATGGCACGTATTAAAGGCGCGATAATGACTCGCAAGAGAAGAAATAAAGTTCTGAAGCTCGCTAAGGGTTACTACGGCTCAAAGCACGCTCTCTTCAAGACCGCAAAGCAGGCCGTTATGAAAAGCGGCAACTATGCTTACATCGGCAGAAAGCAGAAGAAGAGAGATTTCCGCAAACTCTGGATCACCAGAATTTCGGCCGCCTGCAAGCTCAACGGCATGAATTATTCAACCTTCATGAACGGTCTCAAGAAGGCAGACATCAATCTCAACAGAAAGATGCTCTCCGAGATAGCAATCGCAGATCCCGCAGCATTTACCGCTCTTACCGAGAAGGCAAAGGCAGCGCTTAAATAATCAATTTCAATCAGATGCTCGCAGGGAATCAACCTGCGAGTTTGATTTTTCAACCAACCGGAGAATAATATGAAACGAATTGCAGGAGCAGTCTGCGCACTGCTCTGTGTTATACTTATAATTTGCTCTGTTACGGCAGGAGCCGGAGCAATGAGTATGTCCTCGGGTCTTACCGCTCTCAGAGGGCAGTGGTCCCGCGGATATGGTCCCAAAACCGACGGGATGAGCATCAGCTACAGCTATTATGCCCCGAAAACAGACAGAAAATGCCCGCTCGCAGTGCTTATGCCGGGAGCGGGAGAAGGCACTCCCGAAGGGCATGAACTTGACGCGAACGAGTTTGCCTACTGGTCAAGCGATGAACTGCAGTCAAGAGCAAACGCGGGCGGAATGTATATAATGATTATGCGCGCGCCCGAGCCGGTGTATTTTGACACCTGCCCGACGGAGCCGATTTTTGCCGCGGTCAGGGATTTCGCCGAGAATCACAATGTCGATATGGGCAGGGTTTTTGTCGGCGGATGGTGCGTCGGAGCTACAGGCGCGGTCAATCTCGCCGAGGCGCATCCCGGCTTTTTTGACGGCGTGATGCTGTTTTCACCGAGAACTTTTGTCTCCGATATCGAGGCAAAAGCGCTTAAAAATTTGAAATTCTGGCTGTTTTCGAGCAAGGGCGACACCTATTCGAATTATGCAACATTTGTCCTTACCTCGTGGAATAATATCACCTCCGCGACGGCGGATAAATCGCAGGTGCGCCTGACTTCAAGCTCGCTCGCACCGAGAGCGGCGTTGATTCTCAATCACTATTCGTGGCTGGTCGCGGAGCAGGATTTCTCCCCTGCGGCAACGAGCCAATACAAAGGGCTGACAACGGTTGACGGTAACGGCAAGACGGTCGCAAGTGTGAGAGCCTCGCAGGTTCGCCACCCCCAAA
>CAMUZD010000293.1 GCA_947165115.1 uncultured Clostridia bacterium | reverse complement strand
ATATAAAGAGGCAGATAGACTATAAAAGCAATTATAACGCTGCCGAGAATTCTGGCCGTAACTTTATCATCAGAATTCTTTATAAGTATTATCGAAGTAACAGGGCTCAGAATTGATACTGCCAAAGTAACGCCTATCAACGCTTTGTATCTATATTTATTTCTCTGCTCTGCGGACCAGAAGCCTATAATTGCCGACAGCCATATAAAAACAAGCATTGAAAGAATCTGAACTGTCGTGAGCGATAATAATCTGTTCCAGAAGCGTTGAAACGGCAGATATATTATAATCCAGATTATTGTTAAAACAGTTGACAGGCCCTGCATGGATGACGCGAATCTTTTTGCATCATCATCGAATTTTACAAGCCCCTGATGAAAAACCCCGGCAAAAATATTAAGAGAAACAATTATCGTAACAATCTGCAGCCACGAATTAAACACATTATATTGACCGTATTCCGAAGTGGAAAGCAGTCTGGTGAAGATGGGCGTTGTGATAACATACGTGCCCTTTTGTAATATACTGCAAATCAACGCTCCGACAGCGGCTTTGACCTGAACGGGAGTGCTGCGGTATTTTTCAATCAGTTTTTTTGCCATATAATCAGCTGTCTATCATATTTAAGAATCTTTCCAGGCACCATAACTGCCATTTTTGATTGCCGGTAAACTTGTTGATATCAATATCCTTTCGGAATTCCGGTCTTGAAGGTCCGGACCAATCTTTGAAATAAAAATCGACAGGTCTTGGCATAGGAATTTTTTCCGGAACCGGAATTTCCGGGTATTTCATTTTAAATAATTCTCTTATCAGATATTTCGATTCGCCGTTTCGAATTCTTGTTAAATCCAAAGGCTCTGCCATTTTCAGGTGTTCATACGGGTCTTCATATTTCAACTCGGCAACATGAAACGCATTTTCATATGAGGCAAAACTCTCGATGTCAGTATATTTATGCATCAATGAGATATAATCAATCATATCATCCTTTTTATACCGGCGGAATGCTAAATCCATATCAACCGGGTTTAAGAGGACATCCGAAGGCTCAATGTAAGTGTATCTTTTTTTAAACTCACTATATTTCCAATCTTTTGAAAGTAGTTTGTCCATTCCTCCAAAAATATAGTCGGCAGCATCACCGATAACTATTTGTTGAATTCCATCAGATTTAGCCTGTATTGCCGCTAAATAAACCTGCGGTTCAATAGAGTGGACAGGTGCACCTTTCGAAATCATGAGTTTGTCAATTGATCGTTCAACAGATAACCAATTTATATCCACGTAATGAAGATGAAGATTCCATTTTTTTGCGTAATACTTTGCCCTTTCTATTTCACTTGAAAAGAGCCCGGATTCAAAGCGAAATGTATAAGCATCGCAACCCTGTAAATAAGGAGCGAGACAACCAGAATCCATACCTCCGGAAAGCAAAAGGCCGATTTTTTTGTTTTTGAGGCCATAAATTCTTTGCTTAAGGTAGTTATCTATTTCTTTACCGTTTTTAACGGCTGTTTTTCTGCTGTCATCAAGCAGATCATATTGTCTGTGTTTTAAGGAATGTGCGAATTCTTTATCTTTGTCTATAATATATCTGAAAACAAGGTAAGAACTCATACAATAGTTTTTATCAACCATTTATTCTTCCTCGTTGTCATATTTGATTGCGGTTTCGGGATTATCCCTTACCTGAGTAAGCGCCTTGCCGATGAGAGTCGAAGATATTCCTTTAGTATATGGAAAATAAACGACCTGTATTCCACTTTCGGCGCATTCTTTTTCGTAATCCTTCCATTTGTCTGTATCATACCAGTCATCGCCGACAAACAGAACCGATGCATCAAGTTTTTTGCACATAGCCACTTTATCCATATTGCTTTGAGGAACAACGGCATCAACATATTTAATGCTTCGGATTATTTCAAGTCTGTCTTCAAAAGGAATCATTGCTTTTTTGCCTTTGTATGTAACAAGATCATCGGTTGTCACACCGACAACCAATTTGTCACACATTCCTTTTGCGTTTTTCAGTAAATTAAGGTGTCCGATATGAAATAAATCAAAGACACCGGCTGTATAACCTATAATCATTTTATCATCCTATTCTTTTTATAATCTCATCAACAACAAGTTTTGAAGCGTCAGCTTCGTAGTAGCCAAGATTTTCAACAAATGCTTTTCGCTTGTCTTCATAATTAACTGAATCAAAATGATTTATTATGTCAATTAACTCGTCGTTGTTTTTTGAAACCGGAGAAGGAAGGTTGTATAAGTCAAAATACATTTTTCTGTCACTGCTTATATAAGATTCCATATCGGTAGCAAAAATCAGCACTGTTTTTTTTGCCCTGTATCCTTCAAATATGCAACCAGAATAATCACTGATAACTATGTCTGCTGCTACCATCAATTCATCAACAGATTGGTAGTCCGTGCCGTTCAGCACATTATCTGAATAGGTCAGATTGTTCTGCAGCTTTGTTATGTTTGGATGAAGTCTTACAATAAATCTATAATCTGAGTCATGTTTGGCTTTTAAAGCGTCGATAACACGAGTATAGTCCAAAGAGTAGCAGTCCGTAGTTGCATTTTTTCTGAAAGTCGGAACATATAGAATGATTCGCTCATTTTCTTTTATGTTGTAATGAGCTTTTACTGCTTGTGTTACTTCTTGAACACTTAATAATTCCTTTTTCTTGAATTCTCCTTTTATAATCTTGCCATCATACCAAAATGCATTTCTGATATTGTTATATCTCCATTCTGCTTCTGCAACGATATAGTCGGCATTCCTTGAATCTCTTTTTGCATTTGCTATATATACAGGAGACAGCGCCTTTTCAGCATCCTTTTCAACGGCTTTAATACAAACCGGGCCGTGCCAGGTCTGAACATAAAATTGGCTCTTCTTTTTCTTTATCCAGAAGTCTTTTCGAGCATTATCTATCCAGACTTTCGCAGTAGCAAGTTCGTAAATTGCTTTTATTGAATATGGTCTTACTGTTCGAAATCCTTTTGAATCTATTAAGCCATCAGGA
>CAMUZD010000292.1 GCA_947165115.1 uncultured Clostridia bacterium | reverse complement strand
ATGCGGAAAGAAGCCCAGAGCAAAAGTCTTCAAGCCGGTTACACCGAGCGAAGAAGAAATTGAAAGAAATCCGAGAGCCCGCTCAGCAAGGCTCAGAACAGTTGAAAAACTGTAATTCATAAAAAAGGAGGGGCGGTAATGGACGATTTTGATTATATTCCCGGTATGTTTACAAATTCATCGGCTGCCCCCAAGATAGATGACTATCCGGTAAGGAAACCTGCGAAAAAGCAGGAAAATGCCGAATCCCCCGCCCGGCGCCCGGCGCTCACTCTCAAAAAAGTGATTGCGATTATCTGCGCGATGGCGGCTGTGCTGGCAATGTTCTCCTTTGTCATTTATCTCAATTCCAGAATCGTTGAAAACGATGCAGAAATTTCTGCTCTGAGCAGCAGAATCAGCCAGGCAAACGCAGAAAACGTAAGGCTCACAGCTCAGCTCGGCTCAATCATTTCGGCTGACAAGATTCAGAGCTATGCAGTGACGGTTTTAGGTATGCAACAGGCGGAAAGATACCAGATTCATTACTTTGAAGACAGGGATGGCGACAAAGTAGTGGTAGCTGCCGGTAAACTTCCGAATGCAGATACATGAGTATTTAAGCTCGTGACATGCTGTCTCAACATGAATTTGAGACAGCATATTTTTTCATTATGAAGGGAGCGTGAAGAATTGGAGAGTTACGAGAATCCGAGAATACATCTCAAATCCCGTGCAAGAGTAGTCTCTCTTATTCTTGCTTTCGCTGCCGTTATAATAGTCGTGAGGCTCGCATATATCCAGATTTTCAACTCCGACAAATATAAAAAGAGCGCTACCGACGCTCAATGGACCGATGAAATCATCCCCGCCGAAAGAGGCACGATTTATGACGCGAACGGCACAGTAATCGCGAGAAGCGCACAGACATGGAAGCTTTATCTGATTCCCGAAAATATGACGGATGAGGATTTCAGAAAGGCTGTCTGCAAGGATGTCGCCGACACCCTCGATCTCGATTATGATGAACTGATGGAACTTACCGAGACTGAGCCCGTCACCGACCCCGACAAGCTTGTCATCGCCCATAAAAAGGATGTCAAGAAGCAGATGGAGCTCGGCGAAAAGCTCCTTATCGACTGCGGCAGCAAGGATGACGAAAACGGCAACTGCCTTATGCACAAGGTCTTCAAGAAGACCGTCAAAAACAGCAAGGGCGAGGATGTTACCAGAAGATTCAAATATAAAGACGCCATGGGCCTTGAAAAGGACAGCAGGCGTTACTATCCGATGGGCGAATTCGCCTCATCGATAATCGGAACGGTCGATTCCGACGGCAAGGGCGTAGCCGGAATAGAGGGCTACTGCAATACCCTGCTCACCGGCAGAGACGGCAGAAAGACTTCCTACGGCAGTAATCTTGATGAGGATACAGAGACTCTCTATCAGCCGAGCGACGGCACCTGCATCAAGCTTACGATTGACGAGAATCTTCAGAATATCCTGAGCGAAAATCTTGCGGAAATGTATGAAACCGCGGGCGGAATAGGCGCCTACGGAATCATGATGGATGTCAAGACCGGCGCAATTCTCGCCGCCGATTCAATCGCATACAAGGGCGGATATGATCTTCGCAATCCGCAGGAAATAAACGATTATTATAAATCAAGGCTTGACAGAAAGGTCTCAAATGACGATTTCAGCGACCTTGAAAAATACCTCGGAGATACCGACGAAGGCAAAGACCAGCTTGACGCGATAAGAAACGAAAGCGACTATCAGAAAAGAAGCGAACTCCATTCAAAGAAACTCAGCCACTATTATATGCTCGAACAGCGCAACAACTACATCACCTCCGAGACATATCATCCCGGCTCTGTTTTCAAGATTTTCCTCGCTTCCGCAGCTCTCGAGGAGAATATCCTCGAAGATGATTATGCTTATACCTGCATAGGCTCGGTAGCAGTTGAAGACAGAATCTTCCACTGCCACTATGCGAGCGGCCACGGCACGCAGGATCTCAGACACGGTCTGATGAATTCCTGCAACCCCTTCTTCATAAAGCTCGGCCTCAAGCTCGGCAGGGAAAAATTTTTTGAATACTTCAAAGCTTTCGGCTTCACCGAAAAGACGGGCATTGAAGCCCTCGGCGAAGCGAATCCCATATATTTCACCGCAAGTCAGCTCTCAAGCGTATCGCTTGCCAGTGAAAGTTTCGGCCAGACATTCAGCGTTACGCCCATACAGGTTGTTACCGCCCTCTCGGCGATAGCAAACGGCGGAAAGCTGATGCAGCCTTATCTTATAGATGAGGAACTCGATAATAACGGCAATGTTCTCAGAAAAACTCAGCCGACTGTAAGAAGACAGGTCATTTCAAAAGAGACCGCTGCGGAAATCGCCTCAATGATGGAAGATGTCTGCAAGAGCGGCACCGGCAGAAACGGCTATGTCGCAGGTTACAGGGTCGCCGGCAAGACCGGAACCACACAGAAATATCAGCTCAAGGGCACTTACATTGCATCATTCGCCTGCTTTGCGCCCGCAGACAATCCGGAAATTGCTCTGCTTCTCATCGTCGATGAGCCTGTGGCAGAAATCAACGGCTCTACGGTCTGCGCACCCGCGGCGGCAAAGATAATGGAGAGCTCACTCGAATATCTCGGAGTTGAGAGACAGTATACCGAAAAAGAGCTCGCGGGCCTTGATACGGTTACACCCGGCGTTATCGGAAGCGAAGTCAATTCAGCGGTTGATACGCTTGAAAAAGCGGGCTTCAGCGTCAGAGTAATCGGCACGGGCAGCGCCGTTCTCAGCCAGAGTCCGGCAGGCGGTCAGACAATACCGCGCGGAGGCGTCATCGCTCTCTACACCACCAGCAATGATGAAGACAAACTTGAAGTGACAGTTCCCGATCTTACGGGAATGAGCATAAAGGCGGTCAAGAAATACGCCGCTTCGGAAGGACTGAATGTCAGGGTTTCGGGCAATTCCAGCCTCGATGTCATATCCTATGAGCAGAATATTGAGGCAGGTTCAACCGCCGAATACGGCACGATAATCACAGTTTATTTCAAATCGTATGAAAATAT
>CAMUZD010000291.1 GCA_947165115.1 uncultured Clostridia bacterium | reverse complement strand
CCTCAAAGAGCGAAGCTCACAGAGCAATTATCTGCGCCTGTCTGGCAAACGGCGTAAGCCGTATAGACAATATTGAATATTCTAATGATATACTTGCTACGGTAAACTGTCTGGGATCGCTCGGAGCCGAAATTGAAACACTTGAAAACTCTCTCACAGTCACAAAACCCGTTTCAGCCCGGGATTACGCGGAGCTGAACTGCGGCGAAAGCGGCAGCACCCTGAGATTCCTGATTCCGCTCGCGATGAATCTATGCGACAAATGCAGGTTCACGGGCAGTTCAAGACTTTTGTCAAGACCGCTGACAGTCTATGAGGAAATATTTAATTCTTACGGCATTGAGTATTCAAAAGAAGAGAATTCGCTGACGGTCATCGGAAAGATTCCTTCAGGCCGATATACACTTGCCGGCAATATCAGTAGCCAGTTCATAAGCGGTCTGCTCTTTGCCCTTCCTCTTGCCGAAGGCTACAGCGAGTTAATCATTGCTCCTCCGTTTGAGTCGAAGCCCTATGTTGATATGACGCTCGGCACTCTCGCGGATTTCGGCATCAATGCTGAGTTTAAGGAAGAAAATACAATTCTCGTTAAACAAGGCGAGTATAAAAGCGGAGATATCAAGGTCGGGGGCGACTGGTCAAACGCCGCCTTTCTTGATGCATTCAATCTAATCGGCGGAAGCGTCGATGTTGACGGTCTCGATCCCGAAAGTGTTCAGGGCGATAAGGCTTACAGAGATATATTCGTAAAACTACAGGCCGGAAACACTGAAATCAATCTCTCTGACTGCCCCGATTTAGGACCTGTCTGCATGGCACTCGCCTATAAAAACGGAGCGGTATTCACAGGCACAAAACGGCTCAGAATCAAAGAAAGCGACAGAACCGCTGCAATGGCCGGAGAGCTTGCAAAATTCGGAATCAGAACCGAAGAGGGCGAAGATACCTTCAAGGTATTCCCTTCGGAAATACACAGACCGGATGCCGTTCTCGACTCTCATAACGATCACAGAATAGCTATGGCTCTTTCGGTATTATGCTCGCTGACAGGCGGCATAATTGACGGCGCCGAAGCCGTCTCAAAGAGTTTTCCGTCATTTTTTGACAAGATAAAATCACTCGGAGCGCAGGTGAAACTATATGAAACTGCTTAACGACAGAAATATAATGATAATCGGCCTCGGCCTTATGGGCGGCAGCTATGCAAAGGCGCTGAAGCGCTTAGATATGCATATCATGGCAATTGATACGAATCCCGATACTATTGAATACGCTCTCGATAACGGAATAATCGATGAGGGCTTCACTCTGCCTGATGCCGGAGCGCTCGGCAGAGCAGATATTGTAATATTCGCCCTTTATCCCAACGTTTTCAAAAAATGGATTGCAGATAATCAGAAATATCTGAAAAGCGGCGCGATTATCACCGATGTAACCGGCGTCAAGAGCTATATAGTCTATGATATTCAGGCAATCCTGCGCGATGATGTTGAATTCATAGCGGCTCACCCGATGGCGGGGCGCGAGGTTTACGGAGTTCAAAACAGCACCGAGAAAATGTTCCGCGATGCGAATTTTCTCGTTGTGCCGACTGATAAGAATACTCCCGAAGCAATTGAATGGTGCAAGGAACTCGGCAGGCTGCTCGGCTTTATAAATGTGAGTGTCCTCTCCCCCGAGGAGCACGACAAAATGATAGGCTTCGTCTCACAGCTGACGCACTGCATAGCGGTCGCGCTGATGACCTGCTCTGACAGCACGCATCTCGCGGACTACACCGGCGATTCATTCAGGGATCTGACGAGGATTGCGAATATCAACGACGATATGTGGAGCGAACTGTTTCTTCTTAATAAAGAGCCTCTGCTCGCAGATATCGACAGATTCATAGAGGAAA
The DNA here is from genome assembly GCA_947165115.1 of uncultured Clostridia bacterium. GTDB lineage: Bacteria > Bacillota > Clostridia > Oscillospirales > Acutalibacteraceae > CAG-177. Next base: position 1,180 of record CAMUZD010000291.1, on the reverse strand, counting down.
TGCAGACCATGCGCTCGCTTCTCGCGGATGAAGACCGCGAGGGACTCAGAGAAAAAATGCGGCTTTCAACTCAGCGCAGAGCCGCTTTCAACAAGAAATAAGGAGAAAATAAAAATGAGTATGAATATGATATTTGATAAAAAACTGCCGATTCCGATGGAGGTTAAGGAAATGTATCCTCTCTCCGCATCGGTTCAGCAGACAGTCGAGCAGAAAGTCGCTCAGCTCAAGAGAATCCTCTCGGGCGATGACGACCGCTTTCTGCTGATAATCGGCCCCTGCTCGGCGGATTGGGAGGCGAGCGTGCTCGATTACGTCCACCGCCTCGCCCCCGTTCAAGAAAAAGTTCAGGATAAGATAATGATTATCCCGAGAATATATACAAACAAGCCCAGAACCACCGGTGCGGGTTACAAGGGCATGCTCCATCAACCCGATCCGAACGCTAAGCCCAACCTTTTCGCCGGAATCATCGCTATCAGAGAGCTTCATATGAAGGCTGTCAGCGAAACCGGGCTCATCTGCGCCGATGAGATGCTCTATCCGAGCAATCACAAATATCTCGATGATATTATCGGCTATGTTGCAGTCGGCGCGAGAAGCGTCGAAAACCAGGAACACCGCCTTACAGCAAGCGGTATTGATGTTCCGGTCGGCATGAAAAACCCGACCAGCGGCGATATTGAAGTTATGATGAACGCCATCACAGCCGCTCAGGGCAGCCACCATTTCATTTATCGCGGCTGGCAGGCAAAATCCATGGGCAACCCCTATGCTCATGCGATTCTCAGAGGATATATGAATAAACACGGCAATCCTCTGCCGAATTATCATTATGAGGATCTTATGTTTGTCAATGAAAAATATCTTGCCGCGGGGCTTCAGAATCCGGCTGTTATAGTTGACTGCAACCATTCAAATTCCGGCAAGCAGTATCTTGAGCAGATAAGAATCGCAAAAGAAGTCGTCAGCAGCAGAGTTTACAATCCCGATATCAAAAAGCTTGTAAAGGGCTTCATGATTGAAAGCTACATTGAGGACGGCTGTCAGAAGGGCGCCGGCGAATACGGCAAATCAATTACCGATCCATGCCTCGGCTGGGAAAAGACGGAAAGGCTCATCTACGATCTCGCGGATATGCTCTGATAAGGTGAATAAAATGTTCGGTTTACTCGGAAGA
>CAMUZD010000290.1 GCA_947165115.1 uncultured Clostridia bacterium | reverse complement strand
ACAGTTTCATAAGAATGGTGGCTGAAAGAACAAGAAATAATCTTCTTGCACGAGGAATTTTCGTAAAACCGTTCACCCACGGTAATTGAGCGAATATTTGAGCGGTTTCCGCCGATTTGCAGGGCAGGTAGAGTAGCAATACCACCGAGTGGGTATTTGCGCAAATTTTAGCCGTTTCTGCGCCCGTGTGAGCAGATAAAGGTCGGAGCAGCGATACGAAATACGGACAAGGAAAGTTCCGGTCAAAACAAGCTTCGGTATTATGCACAGAGCGGTCAGGAAAACAGGCAAATTCGGGAGTATGAAAATAATGCAGGAAAAAGGGCAGTCGCCTTTTCGGCGCCTTGCCCGTCCACTTCGGCGGGCAAAGCCCACCGTTGAGCCAGTTGTAAAATTCAGAAAAAGGAGCCAAAATATGAAAAATAAGAAAAGTTGGGGGTCAAATCCCGATATTCCAAAGGAAAATGGCGTAACAAAGCCAAATTCCGAGGGGTCAGACAAGCGAAAATTCGCACTTTACATTGACGAGGACACGCTTGCAGAAGTCGGAGAAAAGTATGCCGAGAGCGGCTGCAGTTCCCGCTCGGAGTTCATTGTGGAAGCGACAAAATTCTATCTCGGCTACCTCTCAGCCAAAAGCAGCGTGAAATATCTGCTACCTGTGATGAACAGCATTATCCGTGATCAGATGCAGGTCTCCGAGCAGCGTACCAACAGGAATCTGTTCAAAATAGCTGTTGAACTTGGCAAGCTGTCACACATAGTTGCGGCGATGAATGATGTCGACGATGACACCGTTCACGACCTGCACGCGATGATCGTGGACGAGGTTCGCAGGATAAACGGGATCATAAATTACGAGAGTGCAGACAAATTTCAGCATGATTATTGATGAAAGGAAGGAAAACTATGAAGAAAAATATCAGAACTAACAAGGAGATCGGCCTTAAAGAGCCACTGTTTCTGAGTGAACCGGAGTGCGGTTCAGCCGAGGTCAACGACATAAAACTGGACGGGATAACCTACCGCGTATGGTCTGTGTTCGCCAACGATGGAGAGCCGTCGGATAGGCTTGCGGACTTGATGCAGAGCAGTGTTGAGTCGGGAGAACAGGTCGGTGAGGCCGTTGACTGGCAGCTCGTTGAGCTTGGAAAGATGTTTCTTGAAGCCAGACAGATACAGGAAAACAGGGAGAATGGGTTGCCGGACGATTACGGATTTCCGTTGGAGATCGAGGTATATTGACAAGGAAAGAGGCAGGTATTTTGAAAAAACACTTGACTACGGCATTTATCTATGATATAATTATGTCGGAGATAAGCAGTTTTATATTCAAAAATATATCAAGGAGATGATAGGATGCAGGACTTTGGATATAGCAGATTTATCAGGGAACAGATAGATAACTTCGACCATAATACCCCTATTGTCAACAATAATATTGCAGCGGAGATGGCAAGAAAGTTTTCGATTGAGTCAAGATATGCCCAGCGCATAGTAAACCAAAACATGAAAAGGCTGGCAGATCAGGATGCGATAACTCACTTTGCAAAAGGCGTTTATTACAAACCTGTTATGACCCCGTTCGGGAAATCTGTTCTGAATAAACAGGAGTACTACTATAAGGCATTGACTTGTCCGAAAGATGAACATATCGGATATGAGGGCAGTCCTTCGGTTCTGAATACAGTTGGATTAACCACTGTTATGACCGTCAAGAAGAATATAGTTACGAATCTGTACAGAAAGGTAATACCCGACAATATCAATATCATTATTGAAAAGCCGAGAACAACTATCAATGAACAAAACTACAGATACCTTCAGCTTGCGGATATAATTATCAGTCTGAAAAAATATCCTGTCGATGCTGATGAACCGAGAAAAGTGATAGATAGGTTTGTGCTTCGATTCGGTATTGATGTTCTGAAACTCATTGCGTATGCCAAAAAGTATTACGCCGAAAGCGAAGCGGGCGTTATCATTGATTATTTACTGGAGGGCATAGTTGTATGAATCTTCATAAAGACAAAACTGCATTTTCTACCCTGCTCACGACATTCAGCGAGAGAGCAAACATACGCGCTGACATACTGGAAAAAGACTACTATGTAACTCTCATGCTTAAAGAATTGGCTCATAAACAGGAAATGATTCCCGCTTATTTCAAAGGAGGTACTGCTTTATACAAGGCGCTCGGAAATATACGCAGGTTTTCCGAAGATATAGACTTGACGGTAGAAATAGGGGACTGTAATAATTCTCAGGCAAAGAAAAGAATAGAAAGTGTGTCCAAATTCTATTCATCACTGAACAGGACCGATAATAAAGAACTTGAAACCGACAAGAAAGGCAATATCACCTCGGTATATGAATACACTCCTATTATGGCTGTTGACAGCAATGATGAACTACAAAGATTTGGGTATGTTAAGGTTGAAGCGACCTCATTTACAGTCAGTGAGCCTTATGAAACAAAGAAGATATTTCCCATAATATACGATTTGGCTACAGAAGATGAACAGGAAAAATTAAAAGAATATTATGGTGTTGAGTCGTTTGAGATCAAGGTCATAACTCTCGAAAGAATATTTGTTGACAAAGTTTTTGCAGCTGAGTTCTACTTTGTTCGAAATGATTACAAAGATGTATCAAAGCATATATACGATATATCTGTTTTGATTACCCAGCCAGTGATAACAGGGCTGCTTAATGATTATGAATTGTTTGGCAAGCTCATTGGTTTCAAGCGGGACGAGGAAAGCAGGCGAATCGGCAGCGACCTTGCCAAAAAGAGATTTGAGGACTTCATAATTTTTGACAAGATTGAAAATGATGATATGAAACAGGCATTTGAGCATATGCAGGATATCTATGTGTTTAAACCGGAAGACAAGATTGATTTCGAGACAGCAGCGGAAAGCTTAAAAAGCCTGAAAGATGTTTTTATTGGACAGGATCCTGTTGAAGAACCGGAGCAGGATGAAGAAGAAAATCTTGGTATAACTATGTTTTAACAACAAACTATTATGATAAAATCGGCACTCTGCCTAAGACGGAGTGCTGATTTTATTTCGGCAAGATCCCGGATT
>CAMUZD010000289.1 GCA_947165115.1 uncultured Clostridia bacterium | reverse complement strand
GCTCGGCGACGGTTTCCTGACCGAAAAGGGCGTTTATCTCTATGATGACAGCGAAAGCATGCTGCTTGATAAAGACGGCAGTTTCAAACCCCGCGAGGGAGGAAAAGACTATTACGTATTCGCCTACGGCAAGGATTACCGCGCCGCGATGCAGGCTTTTTATATGATTTCATCCCCCACTCCTCTCGTTCCGAGATTCGCGCTCGGCGTCTGGTGGAGCAGATACCATGCCTATACGGATAAAGAATATCTCTCACTCATGGACAGATTTGAAAAAGAAAACATTCCGCTGACTGTCGCGACCGTCGATATGGATTGGCACTGGGTTAAGGTCAAGGAGAAGTTCGGCGCAAATGACGGCGGCTGGACCGGCTACAGCTGGAACACAGATCTTTTCCCCGATTATAAGGAATTTCTGAAAGAGCTCAGAAAGAGAAATCTCAAAGTGACTCTGAATCTTCACCCGGCGGACGGAGTCCGTAAATTTGAGGATATGTATCCCGAAATGGCGAAGGCAAACGGCATCGACCCGAAGAGCGGTGAGCCAGTGAAATTCCAGTGCGGAAGCGATAAATTCTGGAATTCATATTTTGATATAGTCCACAAGCCCTATGAGAAAGACGGCGTTGATTTCTGGTGGATTGACTGGCAGCAGGGAAAGCATTCGGAAGTCCCGGGACTCGACCCGCTGATTGCACTGAATCATTATCATTATCTTGACAATGCCGAAAACGGCGATATACCGCTTATTCTCTCGCGCTACGGCGGAGTCGGCTCGCACCGCTATCCGCTCGGCTTCTCGGGCGACACTTTCATCAGATGGCAGGCGCTCGATTTTCAGCCCTATTTCACTGCAACCGCGGCAAACGCCGGCTACGGCTGGTGGAGCCACGATATCGGCGGCCACATGCTCGGCTACCGCGATGATGAGCTCTATCTCAGATGGATTCAGTTCGGCGTATTCTCCCCCGTTCTGCGCCTGCATTCGAGCAATCTTGAATTCTTGGGCAAAGAGCCCTGGAAATACCGCGCGGATGTCTGCGAGAGCGCAAAGAAATGGCTTCGTTTCAGGCATAAACTGATTCCTTATATTTACTCACTTGACAGGGAATGTCACGAGAACGGCACCGCAATCTGCGAGCCGATGTATTATAACTATCCCGAAGAGGAAAACGCTTATATCGTAAAGAACCAGTATCAGTTCGGCAGGCAGCTTATCGTCTGCCCGATTACGAGCAAAACCGATAAAAAAATCGGGCTCGGCAGGGTCGGCGCATGGATTCCCGAGGGCGAATGGACAGATGTTTTCACCCTGCAGAAATACAGGGGCAGTCAGATGCTCTGCCTCAACAGAGAGCTTTACGATATACCCGTGCTCGCGAAAGCGGGATCTGTGATTCCCCTCTCGGCCGATGACGGCAATTCATCCGGAAACCCGGAAAAGCTTGAAATACTTGTTTTCAAGGGCAACGGCTCATTTACAATGTGGGAGGATAACGGGAAGACCGATTTTGCTCAGCACACCGCAAAAACCGTATTCGAGAATTTCTATGACGAAAAGGCGAATAAAATCTCGCTTAAAATCCATGTTGATGGCGATAAATCGGTCATCCCCGCAGGCAGGGAATACAAAATCATTTTCAAAGACACGGCAAATGACGACATAACCGTAAAATACTCCGAAGATGACATTACGGTTGAGGTCGAAAATATAAAAGAAATTGAAAAGGAGCCGCCAAGGGAAGCGCTGATTAATCTGATGTCGCGCTGGCAGAAGGGCAATGTTGCCAAAATGAAACCTTATGTTGCGCATCTTCGCAAGGCGGAAACCAAGGAAGAGATACTGAGTGCCTTACAGAAGAGCGGTCTGCCCGTTGCTCTCGAGCTCGCGATTGCCGAAAAAATGAAGGAAATCTAAGCATAATTCAATAATAAAAAAGCCCGTCGGACGGCGGGCTTTTCTTGTGCACTTTTGATATATCAAAACGCCTTTTATTGTGATATAATCACAAAAGAAATCAAGAAAAAGAGGAATTGTTTTTGGCGCGAAACAGATATGAAATTGATATGCTGAACGGCCCGCTGATGCCGAAAATCGTATCGTTTGCCGTGCCGCTTATGCTCTCGACCATACTTCAGCTGCTTTTCAATGCAGTTGATTTAATCGTTGTCGGGCGCTTTGCGGGGCACGATTCGCTTGCGGCGGTCGGCGCGACGACTGCGCTGATTTATCTCTTCGTGAACGTTTTTGTCGGCGTTTCCCTGGGTGCAAATGTATGTGCGGCAAGATACTTTGCTCAGAACAACTATGAGAAGATGAACCGCGTAGTTCACACGGCCATAACCGCCGCAGTAATTGCCGGATTCGCCGCTCTTTTTGCCGGATTCTGCTTTGCGCGAAAGATTCTTGCGCTTATGGATACGCCTGCGGGCATAATAGATTTATCGGTCCTCTATATGCGTATCTATTTCCTCGGCACTCCCCTCTTTATGGTATATAATTTTGGCGCGGCAATTCTGCGAGCTGTAGGCGATACCAAGCGGCCGATGGTTTTTCTGGTTGTTTCGGGAATACTCAATGCAGGGCTCAATATGCTCTTTGTCATCGCTTTTTCAATGGGCGTTGCGGGGGTTGCGATTGCAACGGTTATTTCGCAGGCGCTCTCATGCGCGCTGGTTATAATTACGCTTCGCAAATGCCCCGAGGAATACCGCCTGCATTTTTCACGCCTCTGCATAGATGCAAGTATACTCGGAAAGATAGTCTCTATCGGCCTGCCCGCCGGAATTCAGGCGGCGGCAATCAATTTTTCAAATGTCCTGCTGCAGTCGAGCGTCAATTCATTCGGCGAATATGCGATGGCCGGATATACCGCGGCTCACAACATTTTCGGATTCATCTACGCGGCGGCAAACGCGATAACTCAGGGTTGTATGACCTTCACAAGCCAGAATCTCGGCGCACGCAAGTATGAGCGGCTGCCGAGAGTGCTGAAAGATTCGCTGATTCTTGAAACGCTTTTCTGCCTCGGCATAGGCGGTCTGGCATATTTCCTCGGCCCCAAGATAATCGGCATCTACTCGACCGACAAA
>CAMUZD010000288.1 GCA_947165115.1 uncultured Clostridia bacterium | reverse complement strand
ATAATAAAGAACTTCGCTCACTTTATGAGAAAAACATCGGCACAAACAAGATGCCCAAAACCGATAATACTGTAATCAACAACCTGCTGCAGGTTGCTCTTTCAATTGATTCGCTCAAGGAAATGCCCGTCAATAAACTAACCGATAAGATTATGAATAATGCGCAGGCGTTTTCCGATACAGCGCTTATTATGATCAGCAGAACCAGCGCAGAGGGCTCCGATTTAAGCTATGATACGTTAAAGCTGAGCGATATTGAAAAAGAGCTGGTCGATAAAGTAACATCTTCATTTAATAATGTAATTATTATATTCAACATCGGCAATGTAATGCAGATGGACTGGCTCGATAAATATGAGAACATCAAATCCGCGGCAATAGTATGGATTCCCGGTGAATTCGGATTCACATCGGTAGCTAAGATGCTTACGGGAGAAGTGAATCCCTCGGGTAAACTTGCCGATACAATTACATTCAATCCCGAAGACCATCCTTCAGGTGAATGCTTCGGCAGATTCTCATATTCCGATGATTCGGGCAAGCATTTTGTTGAATATCAGGAAGGAATATATGTCGGTTACCGCTATTTTGAGACTTTCGCAAAAGATAAAGTGCAGTTCCCGTTCGGTTACGGCATCTCCTATACAGAATTTGAAAAAGAAGTAACTAATACTTCGTTTAACGAAGATACAATTTCGGTTTCAATCAGAGTTACCAATACAGGAGAACGCGCAGGAAAGGAAATAGTTCAGGTTTATTATTCCGCGCCGTATACCGATGGCGGTATTGAAAAAAGCGAGATTGTTCTCGGCGCTTTTGCAAAATCGGATTTACTGAATCCGGGCGAAAGTCAGAAGCTTAAGGTTGAATTCAATACAGACGATATGGCTTCTTATGATTTTAAAACTCATGAGGCCTGGGTTCTTGAAAGCGGAACATATAAGATTATTGCCGCAGATAACGCGCGGGATTTTATCGAAAGCTTTGATTACAGAATAAGCGAAGAAAAGATAATAAAGAATGACAGCAAAACCGGAACGGAGATTAAAAATCTCTTTGACGATTCATATAATGGATTCAAGATTCTTTCGAGGGCAGATGAAGCAGGAACTTATCCGAAAGCAGAAGCGAGAATTCAGAATGAAGCGGTAAAAAATGCAGATACGTTACCCGAGCCGGTAAAAGAAGGAACTGCTCCGAAAACCGGAGCTAAATATGATAAGACAATCACGCTTCAGGATGTTGCTGAAAACGAGGAATTATGGGATAAATTCCTTGACCAGCTGACTCTTGATGAAATGGCTCTGCTGGTTTCCGACGGCGGTTACGGCACAGCAGGAGTTGAAAGACTCGGAATTCCTGCCACTATGGATAATGACGGTCCGTCAAGCGTAAAGGGCAGGAACGGTCTGCTCTATACGGACAGCGGTGTTGCTTTCCCCTGCGAAACAGCAATTGCCTGCACTTGGAATACCGAAATAGCCGAAAGAATCGGCAAAGCTGTCGGTAAAGAATCAGATGATATAGGAACAGATATATGGTATGCTCCCGCTGTAAATATTCACAGAAATCCGCGCGGCGGCAGAAATTTCGAATACTTCAGCGAAGATCCGCTAATCAGCGGTAAAATGGCGGCGGCAATGATAAACGGCTGCAGCAGCGAAAATCTGGTTGTGACTCTCAAGCACTTTGCTCTCAACGATCAGGAAAGCCACAGAAACGGCGTTTATACCTGGGCGGATGAGCAGACGATGAGAGAGATATACCTCAAAGCGTTTGAAATTGCAATCAAAGAGAGCGACTGCGGTGGAATCATGTCCGCTTATAACAGAATCGGCGCTGACTGGTGCGGAGGTAAATCGGCTCTGCTTATTGACTTGCTCAGAAAAGAATGGGGATTTGACGGTTTTGTAGTATCCGACTTCACTTCTAACATTACTGGGAGCGGGTATATGAGCCCCGTTCTCGGAGTTTATAACGGAAACGATACCATGCTGACTGGCATCCGCCTCGTTTTCCTTCCCGGTCATATTTCTGCGATAAAGAAACAATACAAAGCGGATCCGATCGGATTCGGAACGGCGCTCAGAGAGAGATGCAAAGAATTATGCATTGCCAAGATGAAGACAAGGGCATTCACCCAGCCCGATAAAAAATATGACGATTCATATTCAGGTGCGATACTCTCACCTGTTGAATGGAATTTTGAATTCCCGTTCCTGTTCTCGGGATTCAGATATATTATCAACAATATCACATATACCGTAATTTATGCTTTGCGCGGATTATTCGGATAAGGAGGATGGTTTATGAAACTCGGATTTGGACTTATGAGATTACCAAAAAAAGGCATTATAACCGATATCAAACAGACGAATAAAATGGTCGATATGTTCCTCGAGGCCGGCGGGACTTATTTTGACACCGCCTATGTTTATCCCGGCTCGGAAGACGCAACCAGAAAAGCTCTGGTTGAACGCTATCCAAGAGAAAAGTATACTCTCGCTACAAAGCTCAATGCCTCAGTAGCCATTACGGAAAAAATGGCTAAATCCCAGCTTGACACAAGTCTCAAAAGAACAGGTGCCGGATATTTCGATTATTATCTTCTTCATGCTCTTATGGAGAAGAACTACGGTAAATATGATAAATTCAATCTCTGGAATTTTGCAAAAGAGCAGAAAGAAAAAGGAATAATCAGAAATTACGGCTTTTCGTTCCACGGAGGTCCGGAACTTCTTGATAAACTTCTGACCGAACACAGCGATGTCGATTTCGTTCAGCTTCAGATTAACTACTGCGACTGGGAAAGCCCGAAGGTAAAATCAAGAGAAAACTATGAAGTTGCAAGAAAGCACAATAAGCAGATAGTCATTATGGAGCCGGTCAAAGGCGGCCGCCTTGCAGACCCGCCCGAGAGAGTCAGAGAAGTTTTTGACGAAGCAAACAAAAATGCTTCCTATGCTTCATGGGCTATTAAATTCGCCGCATCTCTTGACGGAATTCTCTCGGTTTTATCGGGAATGTCAAATGTTGAGCAGATGCAGGATAATCTCTCATATATGAAAGATTTTGAAAAGCTGTCGGATGTTGAAA
>CAMUZD010000287.1 GCA_947165115.1 uncultured Clostridia bacterium | reverse complement strand
CGGAGGGCATTCCCGACACTGAATAAATGAGCTGCCGACGGCGGATCAGATTGTGCATATTCCGCCGTCAATAAACGAAAGAGAAATTAATATATTATGACTGATTCAATATTTACTGCTGTAACAGACAGCGTTTTCGGAGTCTGGTTCCTGATCGGCGCGGCGCTTGTATTCTTTATGCAGTGCGGCTTCGCAATGGTCGAGAGCGGATTCACAAGAGCAAAGAACGCCGGCAATATCATAATGAAAAACCTTATGGATTTCTGCATCGGCGCTATTATGTTTATAGTTCTCGGATTCGGGCTGATGATGGGCGAAGAGTGCCTCGGCGGTTTTATAGGAATGCCTACTCTCGGAGTATTTACGGACTACGCCCATTTTGACTGGTCGAATTTCGTATTCAATCTAGTTTTCTGCGCAACAGCTGCAACGATAGTTTCCGGTTCAATGGCAGAGAGAACGAAGTTTTCTTCCTACTGCATCTATTCAGCAGTTATTTCTGCTGTCGTTTATCCGATAGAAGCAGGCTGGATATGGAACGGCAACGGTTGGCTCGCGAAGCTAGGTTTTCATGATTTCGCCGGTTCAACGGCAATCCACATGGTCGGCGGCATCGCCGCATTTATAGGAGCTGCAATGCTCGGTCCGCGTATCGGTAAATACAAAGTTGATAAGGCAACGGGCAAAAAAACAGCAAGAGCAATTCCCGGACACAACCTTACGGTCGGAGCACTCGGAGTATTCATTCTCTGGTTCGGATGGTATGGTTTCAACGGCGCGGCCGCTACAAATACCGATATGCTCGCTTCAATATTTGTTACAACCACTCTCGCTCCTTCGGTTGCAACGGTAGTTACTATGATATTCACCTGGATAAAGGACGGCAAACCCGATGTATCAATGAGCCTTAACGCTTCGCTCGCAGGTCTCGTGGCAATTACCGCTCCCTGCGACTGCACCGATGCTCTCGGCTCGATTATAATCGGCGCCGTTTCGGGAATACTCGTTGTTGTCGCAGTCGAAGTAATTGATAAGAAGCTTCATGTTGACGATCCTGTCGGCGCCTGCGCAGTTCACCTTGCAAACGGCACCTGGGGCACATTCGCTGTAGGTCTATTCTCAACCGGTGCAAACGGAGTAGGCAAAGGCCTTTTCTACGGCGGCGGTTTCCGCCAGCTCGGTCTTCAGGCTCTCGGCTTTGTAAGCGTAGCGTGCTGGACCATCGTTACAATGCTTATAGTTTTCAATCTTATTAAGAAATTCCACGGTCTTCGTGTCAGCGAAGAGGAGGAAATCAAAGGTCTCGATGCAACGGAGCACAATCTTCCCTCCGCCTATGCTGATTTCATGCCTGCAATGGCTGTTGCAACCTCGGCTTCGATGAAGGCGATTCTTCCCGATGCGAAAGACGTCACTCCTCTTATCCCCGCTCAGCCGGTTGAAGCGGCTGTTCCGGTCGGAACGTATATGACCTCAAACAAACCGCGTCTGACAAAGATAGTCATGGTATTCAATCCCGCAAGGTTTGAAGCTGTCAAGGATGCGATGAATGATATCGGCGTTACCGGAATGACCGTCACAAATGTAATGGGATGCGGCACTCAGAAGGGCCACAACATAAAGAAATACAGGGGCGTTGAGATAGAGGAAATGAATCTCAATCCCAAGATGAAACTTGAAATGGTGGTTTCGGCAGTGCCTGTTCAGGATGTTGTCGAAGCGGCGCGCAGAGTGCTCTACACGGGCAATATCGGCGACGGCAAGATATTCATCTATGAGGTTGACGACGTCGTCAAAGTCCGCACCGGTGAGCGCGGATACGACGCTTTGCAGGGCGAAGACGATATTTAACAGCAGAATATATGCAATTAAGGGCAGTTTTACGCTGCCCGGATATTGCTTTTTAAGAACAAGTATAAAGGAAGTCTGATTATGTTAAAGGAAGGGCAGATAAGAATTCCGTCAGGCTGCGCGATTGCAGCAATTATCGACAGAAAAGGCGGACTCATAAACGGCTCTGAAATCATCAAATCAATAGCGCTAATGCATGACCGCTCGAACGGCCTCGGAGGCGGTTTCGCGGCTTACGGAATCTATCCCGAGCATAAAGATGAATATGCGTTTCATATTTTTTATGATAACGCACAAGCGCATCAGAGCTGCGAGGAGTTTCTTTTCAAGCATTTCAATATCGATGTGGCAGAGAGAATTCCCACAAAGACCGTTGATTCCATCAGCAACGGTCCCGATATCTGGCGCTATTTCGGCAGAGTCAACAGAGTCCGTATGAAGAATTCGCGGCTTGATGAGAGCGAATATGTTGTTCAGTGCGTAACGCGCGTGAACTCTTCATTTGACGGCGCATATATTTTCTCTTCGGGCAAGAATATGGGCTGTTTCAAAGCTGTCGGCTATCCTGAGGATGTCGGCGAATTCTATATGCTCGATAAATATGACGCTTATCTCTGGACTGCTCACGGCCGATTTCCGACCAATACTCCCGGCTGGTGGGGTGGTGCGCATCCGTTTACGCTGCTGGATTATTCAATAGTTCATAACGGCGAGATTTCAAGCTATGACACCAACAGGAGATATATCGAGCAATTCGGCTACAAATGCACCATGCAAACGGATACGGAAGTTATCACCTATCTTTTTGACCATCTGATAAGGCATCACGGTCTGCCGGTGAATGTCGCCGCGGATGTTCTCACCGCGCCCGAATGGGATGAGATAGACAGGATGGACGATGAGAGCAGAGAGTATTTCACAAATCTGCGCGCCATCTACAGCGGAGCTCTCGTTAACGGACCGTTCTCCGTAATTCTCGGCTCAAACAAAGGCCTGCTCGCCATCAACGACCGTCTCAAACTGCGTTCTCTGACAGCGGCGGTTAAAGGCGACAGAGCGTATTTCGCGAGCGAGGAGAGCGCAATAAGAATTATCTGCCCGGATCCCGAAAAGGTCTGGTCGGTCAGCGGCGCGGAACCCGTATTTGTTCCGCTTGAAATTGATGAAAGGGAGGATGATTAAATGTCTGTGAATTACATCCCCCGCAGGTTCACGGTCATCCGCGATAAGGAGCGCTGTATAGACT
>CAMUZD010000286.1 GCA_947165115.1 uncultured Clostridia bacterium | reverse complement strand
AATACGGCATCAACGGCATAACTTCCATTTTTTGAAATGATAAGTGTAATCAAAGTCATTACTGTAATAAAGAAATCGAGGATACAGTCGAATTTCATAATACGGATAACCGGAGACTTTGATTTCTTCTCAAATCTGCCATAAACAAAGAACAGAACAGCCTTGACGAGAGCCGCCGCCGAAATGGTTATAGCATAATAAGCCGTATACCAAACGGGCGTCGGATACATAAGACGCTCAAATGCAGTATAGCCGAAATACAGCCCGGCTCCGGTAACACAAATTGCAATAGCAAGCGAAAACAACTGTTCGCTCTTATCAACCGCCAGATTCAATGAACCGCTTGATTTTCTGATAATTGCCGCCATAAATATCAAAGTGACGAGACCGGAAAGAGAATCGAAAAGATTATTTACGGCATCGGAATAAATGCTGATGGAATTCGAGCGAAGTCCGATATAGAGTTTCACAAGAAACAGCAGCAGATTCACAGAAAAGGCTATTGCGCAGACTGCAAGCAGGGAATTTCTGTTTTTCAATTTGGTTCCTCCGCTCATTTTATCGGCATATAGTATTCAACGGTTATTGTTGAATCAGACGGGAACTCTGCGCCCTTTTCAAACTCAGCCTTGCCGTCAACATCAATTGAAACAACCTGATAGGTGTGATAGGCGATAAGCCCGAGCAGGTTGCCGTTCTTTGTTTCTATCACGTTCGTAAAACCGTATTTCTTCAGCATCTTAACCGCGTCTTCTTTATCCATACCGCAGAAATCGGTGCTTGAAAGCGGCATTTTTAGTTTGCCTGATGAAGAATAATAATTGACGATTATATCAGCGGTCTTTGAATTGAACTTCTTGCCGCTCGGATAATCGGTTTTGCCGTTTACGGAAACGGAAACAACCTGACCGTCCTTGAATTCGCCTTTATAATCTTTGTCATTAACACAGTTCAGCGTGATTTTATCAAAGCCGACACTCTCGAGAGAGGACATTACGGTAATATACTTCTCTCCCTTGGCCGAGACGGATGAAAACGGAATAGCCCTGCTGTAAATCCTTGAAAACAGAATAAGCAGAATTCCGGCAACCGCAAAAAACAGAAATGCGAAAAAACAGATTTTTATTATCTCCGATTTTTTATCCTTCTCAATTGTTCCGGGCGCGGTTTCGCCGAGAGCGTTGGCAACGTTTGCGAGACAGGCGGAATCGACTGTCAGCTTTTCTCCGCAGTGAGTGCAGAAATCACTGGGGCTTTCGCTGTTAAACTCGACCTCGTTACCGCATTTTGCGCATTTGATTTTCAATAAGGACATATTATCAACTCCTCTTTAAGGTGAGCGGCATATAACCCTATACTTCCGCCGCGCGGGCAAGCCCAAGTTTTCAGGCAGGCCGGTATCACATAAGGCCAATGGCCGTTGCTTTCCGGTTCATTAAACATAAACAGATAATAAATAACAAAAAGGAATAACGGAATACCGAAACCTTGAACGGAAACCTCTTTTAACAATCAGATTTAAGAGGATACCGCCAGCCGGGAAAATAATTATAATTCAATTTCCATAAGCTCGGTGTTATTCACCGAATCAAGCGCGAGCTGAAGCCTGGCAAGGGTGTCATTTGCCTGATAGAAGTCGCTCTCCGCTTTGGCTATATCATAATTTGCATACTTATAGTCAATAAGGTTGGTGCTTGACCTTCCGTATATCTCCTGTCTCTCCTTTGGTAGAACCGACTTCATGCCGTTGAGGCGGCCTATCTTTGCTGTTAGCTGGGGAATGAATACCAGAGCCTCGTCAATAGTCATATTGAAGCCGGGCAGAACCGTAACGGTATTGAAAACATTTATCGCGTGCTTTATCTTGCGGATATCTGCGGCGAGTTTGGTCGCCTTTGTCCTTGTCTCCTCATAGCTGTATGCGGGGCGCACGCTCTCAACATCCTCGCCGACAGCGGCAAGGAATGTGCTTGTCTTATCTTCAAGACGAAGCAGATGGTTATACTCTATCTGGAGTTTTTTGAGCATCTTTGATGCCTGAGCTGATGTTACTTTCATAATTTATCCTCCTGTGAATTCATTAATTGCCCTCATAAATCATATAGTAATGCGTGATGTTGCCTTTTTTGAATTCAGTTTTATCAAAAACTCTGAAGCCGAGTTTCTCATAATATTTCACATTCTTTTCATCCTGAGCCTCAAGACCGAACTTATATCCGAGAGGAACAAGATCCTCAATGCTCTTTTTGATGAGCCCGGTCGCTATTCCCTTGCCCTGTTGCTCCGGATCGACAAATACGGGAGAAATAATCCAGGTATCCTCATCAAAGACTTTGACATCAAGAGGACCGTAGGCCGCGAGAGTGCGCAGGGTATTCGGCCAGAACCAGTAGAGATAAAGCCAGTCTATACAACTTAGAAAATCGAGCACACCGTATTCGTTATGCGCTTTTCTCCAGACGCATACTCCCCTGTTTTCATCATCAATATAGAAATAATCTTCGCCGTTAGAGGTATTGAGACGTTCCATCATAAAATGATAGACAAATCTGACACGGCGCTCGGGATTTTTGGTGGCGTATGAATGGACGGGATCATTGACATAGGCTCTGGCTGCCATTTTTGCAAAATATCTGAGCTCTTTGGTATCGAGCTTTTCGCCAGGTTTTATAATTCTCATAATCAAATCCTTCATTTCCGATGCTATTTCATTATTTATATATTATAACAATATTTTAGTTGAATAGTCAATATAAATTATAAGTATTGACACAAAGAATAGATAAATATATAATAAAAACAGTAACACATAAGGAGGAATTCAGATGGCAAAATGTCCGAACTGCGGCAGAAAACTCCGCTTCACGGACTGGAAGCAGGACTGCCCCGGATGCGGAGTTAACCTCATCTATTTCGGCTCGAATGAACGATTACTTGAAGAGAGCGAAAAAGCCGAAATCGAGCACGCAAAGCATCAGCCGTCAATTGACAGAGCAAAGGCGGCCTTCTTCGGCTCTGCACCCGCGATTATCAGAATAGTTCTGCATGTTCTGCCTATCGGCGCTTTATTCCTGCCGTTGTTTATAAAACGGTCATCCTCATCCGTAAACAAGATGAATATCATCGAT
>CAMUZD010000285.1 GCA_947165115.1 uncultured Clostridia bacterium | reverse complement strand
TTATGAAGACAAACTGCCCCAGACCTGCCGATGAAATATTTGACGATATAGCACAAGCGGTTGAAATGGCTATTGCAGATGCTGGCATTTCCAAGGATGAAGTATCTTCTGTCGGCGTCGGAACACCCGGAACAGTCAACAAGTCTAACGGCTATATTGAATTCGCAAATAACCTTGCTTTCAAGCAGGTGCCCGCAAAGGATATGCTCGAGCAGAGACTCGGCATTACCTGCTATATTGACAACGATGCTAACTGCGCCGCTCTCGGTGAGGCAGTTGCAGGCGTCGGCAAGGGTTCTAAAAATTTTGTTGCAATCACTCTCGGAACCGGCGTCGGCTCAGGTATTATTATTGACGGCAAGATCATCAACGGCGCAAACTTTGCCGCCGGCGAAATGGGCCATATGGTTATAGCTGTTGACGGCGAGCAGTGCAACTGCGGCAGAAGAGGCTGCTGGGAACAGTATGCTTCGGCAACTGCGCTTATCCGCCAGACCAAAGATGCCATGAAGCATCATCAGGACAGCATAATGTGGAATATAGTTGAGGATAATATTGAGAATACCAACGGCCGCACTGCTTTTGACGCGATGCGTCAGGGCGACGCCGCCGCAAAGCAGGTCGTTGACAGATACGTTTATTATGTTGCAGTCGGTCTTGTAAATATTATCAATGCGCTTCAGCCCGAATTCATCTGCCTCGGAGGCGGAATCGCTAATGAAAAAGAGACTCTTCTCGCTCCTGTCAGACAGCACGTATTCAGAGAGAGATACAGCCATTATTCAAATATCCAGACTGAAATTGTATCGGCAGAGCTCGGCAATGATGCCGGTATTTTCGGCGCGGCGCTTCTTGATTGCTGATGATAAAGTTATTATCACAATTCTTCACCGAAAACGAAATCAGCTGTATTGAGAATGCACCGATTTCCGAATTCCTGACTTTCAGAGTCGGCGGCCCGTGCAAAGCAATGGTTTTTCCCGATACCATTGGAAAAATCAGAATTATTGTTGAATTTTTAAGAAATAATAATTTGAAGTATTTTGTCATCGGCAGGGGCAGCAATCTTATTGCTCCCGACTCGGGATATGACGGTGTTATTATTAACACTTGCAATCTTGAAAGCATTTCGATTGATGATAATATTCTCACCTGCGCCGCGGGCACACCGCTTATCAAAGCCTGCAGATTTGCGCTTGAGAATTCTCTCTCCGGGTTTGAGTGTTTATACGGAATTCCCGGAACTGTCGGCGGCGCCGTATATATGAATGCTGGCGCTTACGGCGGCGAAATTAAAGATACGATTATCTCTGCTTCTCATATAGACGAAAACGGTGATATAGTTACAATTCCTTCGGATAAGCTTGATTTATCCTATCGCCATAGTATTTATTCGGATAAAGATTATTTAATTGTTTCCGCTTCTTTTAAGCTTGTTAAAGGCGATAGAGTCGAAATTAAAGACAAAATGGAAACGTTGATGGGAAAGCGCAAGGACAAACAGCCTCTTGAATTCCCCAGCGCGGGCAGCACTTTCAAACGCCCGACAGGATATTTTGCCGGAGCGTTGATAGAAGAAAACGGCCTTAAGGGATATACAGTCGGAGGAGCGCAGGTCAGCGAAAAACACGCGGGATTTGTTATCAACAAAGGCAACGCAACCTGTGATGATATTCTAAAAGTTATTGAGCATTGCAGAGAAACAGTTTTCAAAGCAACAGGAGTTACACTTGAAACTGAGGTCAGAATGATAAAATAAGGTGGAATTATGTCTTTTTCTTCGGATATAAAGAAAGAGCTTTGTTCTCTTGAGAATATTCAGCCTTGCTGTTATCATGCACAAGTCTATGGGCTTGTGCTTTTTGCGCATTTCAATAAATTCAATTTATCTATAACAACTGAGAATAAAGACGTTTTTGACTTATATTTGAAATCGTTGACTGAATATGTTGGATTCAAACCGGTTACCGATACAAGCAGAATCAAAAAGCTCACAGCTGAAATCACTGACGCTTCGAAGAAAGAGAAATGCTTTGACAAATTCGGCCATTCAATCAATGAAACGAGCCTGAGAATAAACTATGCGAATATTCAGAATGAATGCTGTGTAGCATCTTTCTTAAGAGGAGTTTTTCTTTCCTGCGGATTTGTTTCAGATCCAAACAGAAACTATCATCTCGAATTTGTCGTTCCGTATAAAAGACTCTGTAATGATCTGATGAAAATTATCAACGAGCTCAATCTTGAACCTAAATACGTTATGAGAAAAGGAAATCATATTGTATATTTCAAAGACAGCGAAAGCATCGAGGATTTCCTTGCATATATCGGCGCACAAAATGCTTCGCTCTATATAATGAGCGTCAAGATAGAAAAGGATATAAAAAACAAAGTCAACCGCAAGCTGAATTTTGAATATCATAATATGGACAAAACTCTCTCTGCTTCACGCAGGCAGGTTGAAGCCATTAAATATATTAAATCAACCGCCGGGCTTGCTATTTTACCGGATTCTCTCAGAGAACTCGCAGTATTAAGGCTTGATAATCCCGATGCACCGCTCAGTGAGCTTGCGCTTATGTTGGAAAATCCGGTTTCAAAATCCGGAATAAAGCACAGGCTTGATAAGATAGTTGAAACAGCAGATAAACTCAAAGAAAACGGAGAAAACTGATGCCTTTTACGCACCTGCATCTTCATACTGAATATAGCCTGCTTGACGGTGCCTGCAGGATAGGACCTTTGCTCGATAAAATCAAGAGTATGGGTCAGAATTCCTGCGCCATAACCGATCACGGCGTGATGTATGGTGCGCTTGATTTCTTTATACAAGCAGAGAGCCGCGGCATTAAAGCTATTATCGGCTGTGAGGTTTATGTTGCGCCGAGAAAATACACCGACAAGGTTCACGGAATCGATAATGAAAGATATCATCTGATTCTTTTATGTAAGAATGAAACGGGTTATAAGAACTTGATAAAGCTCGTATCCGAAAGCTGGGTGAACGGTTTTTATATTAAACCGAGAATCGACAGAGAATTGCTTTCGCGATATAACAAAGGCCTCATTTGCCTTTCCGGCTGTTATTTCGGGGAAGTATCTCAGGCCATACTCAATGACGGATATGAT
>CAMUZD010000284.1 GCA_947165115.1 uncultured Clostridia bacterium | reverse complement strand
CCCTCATCTGCGTTTGACCATACTATCTTATAGCCGGCCGGCGCGGGAGATTCGGTATGAAAGACCAACGCAGATTTATAATCAACGGTAACGGAAGGTTTGAAATTCCTTATTTCTATGGCGGGAACGTAGGTATGGGGCGAGACATCCGAGCCGTCAACGGTGCAGTTCTCCCATTTTGTGACGGCGCTTTCATCATTGATTACCGCCGCGCCGGGTTCAAAAGCGCAATCGGTAAACGAAACGCCGAATCCGTCAACATCGCGGACATAAAGGTCATTGAGGACCCTTCCGTCTGTTCCTGAGAAACGGCAGGAGATAAACGAAGTGCCGTCAAGTCTTATATTGCCGCCCCAGTTGATATAGCTGCAGTTTTTACTCTCAAAGGGATAATTGCATCGGGTCTGTGAGAGGGATGTATCGAGAGTGAAAGAGCAGTTTTCCGCAACGGGTTTAACCTGTGTTCCGGCATAGGTGAAAGCGTAACTGTGAGTAAAATCGGAATCATAAAGCGAAATGCTGCCCTCGACTGCAGTGGCTATATAACGCGAAGGGTGAGACGCGTGAAATTCAGTGCCTCTGATAATGACATCGGCTTCACTGACCGAGGCAACACCGTTCGCATTGATTCTACAGTTGCTGACATTAAGGGACGGAACAATATCACCGGCAGACGGAGAACCGTAAATCTGAAAAGCGTTGCCCGATTCGCTGTTGAGAGTGCTGACAAATGTATCGGTGACCGTCAGCGATTCGCAACCGAATCGCTCGATATATACGCAGTGGTCGCCGCCGTAAAGATCACCGTCATTATAAAAGCTGCAGGAGTTTATCTGCGTTACTCTGCTGTAGCCCTGAACAGGAATCTTGCAGTCGGTAAAAGAGCAGTTATTGACAGTGATAAACCCGGGAATGACATCGGAATCAGTTGATTTTCTGCCTCTTATTGCAGTAAGACCGTTAATAAAATCGCAATTACTGAATACGGCGCCGTTTTCCCAGATTTCAGTCAGCACGACATTGCTCGTTTTTTCATATTTCTCGCCGTGGGCGCTGGTTCCCGTTCTCTCGAGAGTGCTTTCAAAGATGATGTTATCGAATTCCGATGCGCCGTAAAAAGCGAGCGCCTTCGTGTCATCAGGAATATCGCAGATGATTTTTGCCTTCTTTGCAGAAGGCGCAAAAAAATGCTTTTCATAAGGTGAAAAAATATATCTTGAGATAAGATATTCGCCGGTAAGATAAACTTCCTTTGTTGCGCTCTTCATACATCTTTCAATCGCGTCGGTATCATCGGTGACACCGTCGCCCGCAGCTCCGAAATCTTCTGGAGTGATATAATCAATATCGTTACCAACGGAATCCGAGAAGGCAACGCCGTACAATGCCGACTGCCCGAATGAAACGGCGCAGGTCAGCATAATTACACACAGCATCAGAGAGATTGTCTTTTTGAAATTTTTCATAATCTTTCCTCCCTGAATTTTTGTTTGCAGTTTCCGGTTTCTATTTTATCACAATAACTTAACAGAATACAAGATAAATATAAAGTATATATCATTTCCGGTTCCGGTGGTTTGAGTGCCCCCAATAATAATGTGCTCTCAAAAACCGGATCAGAAATCTGCATTTTAATCCAAAATCGGACAGCTGTATAACTTTACTAAAATCAAAAATATTTTGTGGAAAACTATTGACAAATCATCCAAACAATGTTATATTATATTCACAAGGAAGGTCAAATACCTCAAGACCTGACTTTTCATCATATAGCAGGCAATGAAAACTATACGGTCTGTATTAAAGAAAGGATGTGGTCCCAATGTTCTCTAAAAATTACATCGGGTTCACAGTCGCAGCTTCATTAAAGAAATAACGGCATTCTGGAGCCGTAACACAAATCATGTAGATTACTTTGAAGCGATACGGCTGTGAATCCGATAAACTTAAAAAATTGAATAATCATCCTCCGTATTTGCGGAGGATTTTTTTATTTTCCCTTGATTTTTTATTTATATCTTGTATAATTAAATAAATATTGATATTGGAGATAATTTATGAAAGAATACTCCGTTTCTCTTAAAAGGATGGTTAAGGATTTATCTTTTGAAGTGCTCTTTGCGCCGAGAGATACATCCGAAATCCTTATCACAACTCAGGATGTAAACAGGCCCGGCCTTATGCTCGCGGGATACGAAGAATATTTTGATCCGCGCCGCGTTCAGTTCATGGGACTCGCCGAGATGGAATATGCCAAGAGCAAGGGCGAGGAGGGGGCGCACGCCTGCTTTGAAAGATTCCTTGCCAGGAAACCGGCTCTCGTCATCGTTTCCCGCGGAATTGAACCGAGCGAGGACTTTATCGAGCTTGCCAAGAAATATGAGGTCCCGATAGTTTCAGCTTCGGATTCAACTTCCGGCTGTATGTCAACGACGATCTCTTATCTCGGAGTTGAGCTCTCGCCCAGAATTACCAGGCACGGTGTTCTTGTTGAAGTTTACGGCGAAGGCGTTCTGCTTCTCGGCGACAGCGGAGTAGGTAAGAGTGAAACAGCACTTGAACTTGTCAACCGCGGCCACCGCCTGATTGCAGACGATGCTGTTGAAATCAGAAAGGTTTCTAATAATACTCTCGTCGGCTCGGCTCCCGACAACATCCGCCATTTTATCGAGCTCAGAGGCGTCGGAGTGCTGAATGTCAGAAGGCTTTTCGGCGTTGGCGCAGTCAAGCTTACTGAGAAAATCGATATGGTTATTCAGCTTGAGGTCTGGGACAGCGAAAAGGTTTATGACCGCCTCGGTATAGAGGATGAGTTCATTAATATTCTCGATGTCGATATTCCGGTAACGACAGTTCCTGTCAAACCCGGCCGAAACCTTGCGATTATAATAGAAGCGGCGGCCAAGAATAACAGAGAAAAGAAAATGGGTTATAATGCTGCACGCGAGCTTCTCAATAAACTCGGAATGACCGATGATGTCATCCCCGATGAACACGAGCTCGCATACTGGCATGATTTTTAATTCAGGAGGAAATAAAATGTATAGAATAGGCGTTGATCTCGGCGGAACAAACATTGCGGTCGGAGTAATTTCAGAGGATCTTAAAATTATCGGCAGGGGAGTTATGAAG
>CAMUZD010000283.1 GCA_947165115.1 uncultured Clostridia bacterium | reverse complement strand
AGACTGTCCGCAATATGTCTCTCCGAGGCGGGATGGAAGAAGTCTACCGTCTACACGATTCTGAAAAACCTGTGCGATTGGGGCTATGTTACAAATGATAAAGGAAATGTAACATCACTTATATCGGACAGAGACTATTATCATACTCTCGCGAAAGATTTTGTAGATAAATACTTCAATTCATCCTTCGCTGATTTTGTCGCCGCTTTTTCCGACGGAGTCCATCTTGCGCGCGAGGATATTCTCGCCTGCTACGATGCGGTCAAAAATTACAGGGCAAAATGATGAAAAACTGTTGAATTGATTTTTATGATGTGATAATATTTTTACATAAGCAATTCTTTATTAAATTGAGAGGGGAATATCCATGGAAAGAACTTACAAGAGCTTCCGCGAGTGGGCATCGCCCAGCAAACAGACCGAATACACCGAGCCTACAACTCTGCTCGGCAAGGGCGGCAGCCTGCTGGCAAAAGGCTGGGCAAGGCACAATGTATTTAATTATGACCGCAATGCAGTCAGAAAGGTCATGCGCCGCAAGGAGTGGGATTTCTATCAGATCTGCAACCGCAACTACATGGCTCAGATCAGCTGCGCGAACATTTCGCTCGGTGGCTATGTTTCAGCCGTGCTTGTCGATCTGCAAAGCGGCAAAAGTGTCTGCAACAAAATGTCTCCGTTCCTCGGCGGCAAGGATAAGATAGTTTTGCCTCCCAAGGGCGATGTTCCCAATAATGTAAAATACAAAATCGGATCGGCTGAATTCGAATTCGATACCAAAGAGGATTCCCGCACACTGTGGTTTAAGATGGGCGATGTTGAGTGCAGTTTCCAGATGGATATCATGCCCGGACTTGAGAATATCACGACCGTTCTGCCCTTCAAGAATTTCCCCGACAGATACTTTATGACCACCAAGCAGAATTCCATGCCATGCGCCGGAACATTCAAGATGGGCGCCGAGACTGTTGAATTTTCAAAGGACGACACCTTTGCCGTTCTCGACTGGGGCAGGGTAAATACTCCTTACAGCCTCGTCTGGTATTGGGGCAACGGCTCAACCTATCTGACCGACGCCGACGGCAACAAACATATTTTCGGCTTCGAAATCACCTGGGGAATCGGCGACGAGAGCAACGCCACCGAGACCTGCATGTTCTACGATGGAAAAGCTCATAAATTCGGCGCTGTCGATGTTGAGACTTTCCCGAAACCCGATAAATATATGGAGCCCTGGCATTTCGTTTCCGAAGACGGCAGGTTTGATATGACCATGGAGCCTTTCTTCGATCATCACAGCGATCTTAATATCGGAGTAATGAGAATGCACAGCCACCAGGTCCACGGTATCTGGCACGGCACCTGCACCCTCGATGACGGAATGAAGCTCGAAATCAACGATATGTATGCTTTCTGCGAATACGTTGAGAACCGCTGGTAAAATAAAATGATTTACGGCCGGAAGTAAAAGCTTCCGGCCTGATTTTTTCGATATTATAGTATATAAATATTGACAATAACAAAATAATAGTATAAAATATTCTTATCTATGGCTCTGAAATAACTTACAGATTGGAGTGTAAAAATTGAACGAAGAATTAGTCCGCTATGTCAATGCCGCCGCAGCCGGTGACAAAGACGCTATTGCAAAGCTCTATTCTCTCACCCTGAAATCATCGTTTTATCTTGCTTTCAGGCTCTGCGGAAATGTCGAAGAAGCTCTCGATATTACCCGAAATGCTTATACGAGAGTATTCTGCACCATTGACCGCCTGAAGAAGCCCGATGCTTTTGAAATCTATATGAGGCAGAATATTGCCGCCGTCTACAAAGAGGGCCGCAAATTCACCTTCGGCGACGCCGTTGCCGATACTCCCGAGGGCTCGCTCGAATTCCTCTCGGAGGATGTCTATGAGGATCCTTCAAAGACCGCGAAAGCTCTTGCGGCTGTCATGGGCCTGAGCGATGAGCTCCGCGCCGCGATAGTTCTTCATTATTTCAGCGGTATGCCCGTTACTCCTCTCGCGCGATACCTCAATGTTTCCGAATCCACCGTGAATTCAGTTCTCGCGAAAGCCAAGGAAGTTATATTCGAAAAGAGCGAGAGCTCCGAGCCCGGAATTGAATCCGCCGGCAAGCTTCCCGTTCTCAACAGAATCTTCAGGCGCGAGGCCGAGACGGTCCGCCTCAATCCCACCGATGTCAGGGATATGTTTACCTACATCATGGAGAAATACCAGACTTTCAGGCAGGTTGAAATCGCAAGGAACGGCGCAGGCCCGCAGATTCCGCCCAGAGGCCAAAGCACATCTTCCGGCGAAGAAATCAACTTCGAGAATTTTGTCGATGTTCCCGATGAGGCTCCTTCGGCTCAGCCTTCGGGCTCGATTGTTGACAGAATCAAGGACTTCATTGCGAATTTCGATATAAAGAAGGACTGGAAAAAGGTTCTTATCGCTCTTGCCGCGCTGATTATCCTTATCCTGATTATTTCGGGCATAGCAAAGGCCGGTAAGAATAAGAATAACAACCAGGGTATAGACAACGGTTCCACTCAGGTTGTCGATGTCAAAGACGTGGAAGCCAACTGGATGGATTCCGGCCTTGAGGACTGCGAAGAAATCTATTACCTCAATGAATATATGTGCGGCTTCAGATCCGCCACCACCAAGAAATACGGCATTCTCGATTATCAGGGCAATATCCTGATTCAGCCGGTCTATGATAACCGCTTCAAGCCCTGCGGAATAGGCAGAGATTATAACGGCTCGATGAAATATCATATCGTGCTTGAAATTGACAAGGTTGAATACTATGTCAATTATTCAAACGGTAAGGCGGAACTCGGCGGTGTTCACCAGAGCCATTCCGTTGAAAGCGATGAATTCCCGCAGGATGCGAAATATGATGAGCGCGACAGATACTTTGAGGGTTATGCCGCTGCCGAGAAAAACGGCAAATGGGGCTATATAGACCAGAACGGCAAGCGTATCATCAATTATCAGTATCAGCCCGTTAACATCACAACCGACGGCAACCTCAATAAATACAGCAAGTATAACTGCGATTACTGCAGACCCGTCACCGGCGGACTTGTCGCCGTCAAGAAGGAGGGGCTCATGGGTATAGTCA
>CAMUZD010000282.1 GCA_947165115.1 uncultured Clostridia bacterium | reverse complement strand
CCTCCAGCTGCTCCGCAGGCTCCTGAAGCCGCCGGGAACAATGATTCCGCTGATTTCTTCAAAGATTTCTTCGCTGTTTTCCGCGGTGATCGTTTCCGAATCTATCCACTTTATGATTACTTCTGTATTGTGATAGTACCCCGCGTGGCGCAGGGCTTCGGCGACCGACAGATAGGCGTCGTGAAGCTGGACATATTTGCCGACGAGCCCTATGGTCACGCTCTTTTTCTCATTTTTGATTCTATCTACCAGTTCTTCCCATTCGCTCAGATCGGGAGCGGGAGCGTCAATTCCGAGACGCCTGCAGACAACCGACGAAAAATCCGATTTTTCGAGCATAAGCGGCGCCTCATAGAGGCAGGGGAGAGTGATATTTTCGATTACGCAGTCCTTCGGAACATTGCAGAATAGCGCGATTTTATTGAATATCGATTCCTCAAGCGGTTCGTCGCAGCGAAGCACGATTATATCGGGATTCACGCCCATTCCCTGCAACTCTTTTACGGAATGCTGGGTGGGCTTTGATTTATGCTCATCCGAGCCCCTGAGATAGGGCACCAGGCAGACGTGGATGAAAAGACTGTTTTCTTTGCCGACCTCAAGCGAAATCTGACGCACGGCCTCGATGAACGGCTGGCCTTCAATGTCGCCGATTGTGCCGCCGATTTCGGTGATGACAACATCTGCGTCGCTGTGCCTGCCGACATTATAGACGAAATTCTTGATTTCGTTGGTGATATGCGGAATCACCTGAACGGTTGAGCCGAGATATTCCCCGCGGCGCTCCTTGTTGAGCACATTCCAGTAAACCTTGCCGGTCGTGAGGTTTGAATACTTATTAAGGTCCTCGTCGATGAATCTTTCATAGTGTCCGAGATCGAGGTCCGTTTCCGCGCCGTCTTCGGTCACATAGACTTCGCCGTGCTGATAGGGACTCATTGTGCCGGGATCGACATTGATATACGGGTCAAGCTTCTGCGCGGCGACTTTCAGCCCGCGCGCCTTGAGCAGTCTGCCGAGCGACGCGGCGGTAATTCCCTTACCGAGCCCCGAAACAACGCCGCCCGTGACGAAAATATACTTTGTCATAGAACATCCTCTCTTTCACTCATACCTTAAATCTTATTCCGCCGCCGCATTTTCCTCCGAATTATCGGACGCATCGATATCGCGCAGTTTTTGCTCTTCATAGTTTCCGATTTCAATTTCGGGTGCCTTTATGGTGAATTGGGTATTCATAAAACCTCTCCTTTTTTGATTTTTATTGTTTCTTTCTCTTATTTTCCGCTGTCGCCGTAGTTTGAAAGGACTCTCGCCGACGGGTCGCTGACGTTGCAGCCTTCCCATTCTTTGTTGGGCATCCAGAAATCAACTATCATTTCGCCCTGACCGGGATAGTATTTTTCGAATATCTCTCTGTAGAGCAGGGATCGGAGTATGTCTGCTCTGCATATTCCTTGAGATAATCGACCATCGAATGGCCGACGGCATCGGAAAAAGCCGCTTTCTCGCGCATAAGAATGCTTTCGGGGAGATAATCGCCCTCGAACGCGTGGCGGAGAAGATATTTGCCCTTGTTGTATTTGTTGAGCTTCATTTCCGGGTCAATCGACATAACATATTCGACGAAATCAAGATCGCCGAACGGAACTCGCGCCTCCATTGAGTGAACCGAAATACATCTGTCCGCGCGAAGAACGTCATACATATAGAGCTCGCGTATTCTCTTCTGCGCCTCTTTCTGGAAAGCGTCGGCGTCGGGCGCGAAATCTGTGTATTTATAGCCGAAAAGTTCATCGGAGATTTCGCCTGTCAGCAAAACCTTGATATCGGTCTGCATACGGATTGCCTTGCATATGAGATACATTCCCATGCTCGCGCGCACGGTAGTTATGTCAAATGTTCCGAGCGCCGCGATTACCTCCTCGAGCGAAGAGATGACATCTTCGGCCGTGATGATTATTTCGCTGTGGTCGCTCCCGATATACTCGGCGACTTCTTTGGCGTATTTGAGGTCAATCGCGTCTTCACTCATGCCGATTGCAAAGGTCCTTATCGGCTTTTTGAGAAGCTTTGCCGAAACGGCGCAGACAAGCGAGGAATCGAGGCCGCCGCTGAGAAGAAAGCCGACAGGCGCGTCCGACTCGAGGCGCTTTTCAATTCCCGCAACGAGCTTATCGTGAATGTTCTCGCAGACTTCCTCAAGGTCCGCGTGTATATATTCCTTTACTTCGGCAATGTCGCGGTAGCAGACGAATTTTTCTCCGTCATAATAATGTCCGGGAGGGAACGGCATAACTTTATCGGTAAGGCCGATAAGATTCTTTGCCTCGCTCGCAAACATAATGTTACCGTCTGCGTCATACCCATAGAAAAGCGGGCGGATTCCGATGGGATCTCTCGCCGCAATCAGGTATTTCTTTTTGCCGTCATAGATTACAAGAGCGTATTCCGCGTCGAGCGTCGCGAACATATCAAATCCGTATTTTTCATAGAGAGGTAGGAGTATTTCGCAGTCGGAATCGCTTCTGAAAGTGTATTCCTTTTCAAGTTCCTTCTTTATTTTGCGGAATCCGTAAATCTCGCCGTTGCAGACTATCTTGTTTTCTCCGAGCTCAAACGGCTGCATTCCGGTCGGATTCAGGTCCATAATTGCCAGGCGCTGAAAGGCGAGCAGACCGTTTCCCGCTTTCATCACTTTATTATCGTCCGGACCTCTCGATTCTGTCTTTGCCAGCGCTTTTTCAAATTCTTCATAATCTGCGGGATATGAGGATAATCCCATAATGCTGCACATCTTTTTCGCCTCCTTAAACAAAAGAGAGGCAAGGGCACCCGTACGGGCGTCCTTGCCTTTTATGTTGCAATTCTATCACCTGAAAATTTCATTGTCAAGTGCGATTTGTGAATTTTTGAACAATAAACGACGGTTTTTGCAATTTTTACAATACCGACTTGCAATAATGGAAATGTTTTGTGCAAGTAACAAAAATACCGACGTTCCGTAAAAAAACAATTGACATAATAATATAGAAAGAATATAATTCGTATTGAACAAAGGCGTTCATTGTTTGCTCCGGCAGGCAATGTGCGCCCTTTTACTTTTTCAAGGAGTCTGTCTGATATGAAATTTACCGTTCAGGATGTCAAAG
>CAMUZD010000281.1 GCA_947165115.1 uncultured Clostridia bacterium | reverse complement strand
TTATACGGAAAAGTCGGAATTTTTGCCGTATATCCCGTAATTGACACATTTTGAAAATTGTAAAATGAAAATGCGTCAGATTTGACGCAAAAAATAAGTTCACGCTCGCGGCGAATCTGTTGATATATAAAATAATTATTGTATTTCAGTATGTCTGTATGGTAAAATATATAAGTAAGTATTTCATAAAAACTCTATTGGAGGAAGGATTATGAAAATGTCAAAGAGGATAATATCAATTCTGCTCTCGCTTATGCTCGTGCTCGGTGCGGTGAGTGTCGGGGGCGTGAGCGCGTCGGCGGAGCTGTCGGGCAACGCCATGCTCCTTATAGGCGGTCATATGGCAATTTTTGAAGGAAGAATTGAGCAAACTGAAGGCACGGGCTGGAGTATTACCGAAAATGAAAACGGTATCACTCTGAACCTCGACAATCCTGACCTCACATACATCAGCAGCTGCATTGAAGCCCAATATCTCGACCTCAAAATTACGGGCAGCGCGAAACTGACAGCGACCAGTAGCGTTATCTATATCGACAAAGGCAACCTTACTCTGAACGGAGACTTTACTCTTCGTGGGCAGGACGAGCACGGCTTCGCGCTCAGAGTTGACGGCAATCTGACGGTTGAGGGCGGCTCTCTGAGTGTTATAAATACCGGAAACGATGGGGCTATCCTATTGCTCAACACAATGTTGGTCAAAGGCGGCTCGGTTTACGCAAAGACCGAAAGCAGTTCGAGTAAAGCAATCAGCGGCGGAATCAGCCTCGATAACGGCGAGGCGTTTGCGCTCGGTGATGAGGACGCCAAAGAGGTGCTTATAAAAGTTCCGGGCACTCTCGCGGGCAAAGGCACGGAAATCTCCCCCTATATGATTTTCGATTATACAGACCTTAAACTGATCGCTTCAAAAGTAAACAGCGGTGAAACGGGCCTCAACGCAATGCTGATGAATGATATTGACGCATCAGCAAGCGACCCGGAGAAAAATCCAAATTACAATGCCGATACCGACGCCTGGACACCCATCGGCAATATTGATATAGATTACACCGGCATCTTTGACGGCTGCGGTTACAGGATTACCGGGCTGACCTTTGATGATTCCTCTGCCGAATGCGTCGGTCTTTTCGGCAGCGTTATCGGCGTAAAAGAGGGCGATATAATCGTCGGCGGCATAGTTAAAAATGTCGGCATTGAAGACGGAAAGATAACAGGAAACAATATGGTCGGCGGTGTGGCCGGATTTAATACCGGCTTAATCACAGGGTGTTATTTCAAAGGCAAGGTTTCAGGTGACACACAGATAGGCGGTATAACCGGGTATAACAAAACCGGCACAGTCGAAAACTGTTATAACACAGGCGAAGTTTCAGGCAGCAACATAGATACAGGCGGAGTGGTCGGAGATAACTTCAATGGCACAGTCAGGAACTGTTTTAACACAGGCGAAGTTTCAGGCAACGAATATATAGGCGGCGTGGTCGGAGATAATTTTGATAACAGCAAGGTTTCAAACTGTTATAACACAGGCGAGGTTTCAGGCAGCAACTGTTGCGGCGGCATAATCGGATTGATTTATAACAGCGCCGTTTCAAACAGTTATACCACGGGTAATATAAACCCGGGAACCGGCGCTTCTGACATAGGTATTATAGTCGGATACTGCGAAGGCAGTAACGGGGGCACAGCAAAAGTAAAGAACTGCTATTATGATTCCGACAAGATAACCGACATTCCCGAAATAGGAGGAAGACGCGAAAGCGTGGAAACCTCTGTCGCAGGCCTCACCACCGCTGAAATGACGGGCATAGATGCTTTATCAGATTCGAATATGAAGTTCGTATTCGAATCGGGCGAAACAAACCCCTGGCTCACAAAAGCCGACGAGGTCGATGAGGACGACAGATATTATTGGTATTATCCTCATCTTAAAGGGTTCAATCTTAAGCCGGACGGAACGCCCGAAACCGACACGAGCCAAATTCTTTCGTCCGACTGGCCCGCGAAAGCGGAGGTTGCCGTTACATTAAGCAAATATAGTTTTACATACGAAGGGTCTCCTCTTATGCCGACTGTTACAAGCGTCATAAGCGGCAAAACTCTCGAACCGAATATCGATTATACTGTATCTTATTACAATGCGACAGGCAATGTAGTTGTTTCACCCGTTAACGCCGGCAATTACAAGGCGGTAGTGACTTTTACCGCTGAGGGTCATACTCCCATAGAAAAAGTATTTAATATCGCGCCGAAGCCTGTTGCCGTTACTGCCTGCGGACCGGACGGGCCGACAAAGGCATATAACGGTCAGGAGCAGGTCCATACGGACTCTGTGATCTGGATATACGACCGTGAAGAAACCGGTCTTGACGACTCAAAGCTCAGATATACGGGCAACACCACCGTAAAAGGAACAGACGCGGGAAGACACAGTGTTGATCTTTCGGCGGAATATTGCTTCTGTGATGACAGCAACTACGATGTTACCTTTACTGCCGAAGGTGATTTCGACTTTGATATTGCCAAATCCGTGCTGACTATTACTGCGGACGACCTGGAAACAAACTACGGTGAAGACCTTGCCGGGCTGACATACAAAATCGAGCCCAGGTTCGACAGCTATTACAACACAGATGAACTCGGCATCACTCTGAGCACAGACGCCGATAAGAACAAAGCGGGAACATACGATATTACGGTAACAGTTCCCGATAACCCGAATTATCTGATAACCACGCAAAAAGGCACATATACCGTCAGACAAATCGACCCGGGAGCAACTGTTACGGCGGAAGATATTGATTACGGTCAGAAAGCTGTTGTAACCTTTACCGTGCCCGCCGACGCAACGGGTAAAGTGACATTTTATCTTGACGCGGCGGATACCGGAATAACAAAAGATATTGAAAACGGTCAGGCGGTCTGTGAGTTTGAAAAGCTCAATATCGGCAGCCACAGCGTTGAATGTGTTTATACAGGCGACGGCAACTACAAGCCCGGCGAAACAAAGACGGCAGGCTTTGAAGTTAAGTCTGTTGACTGCCCGCTGACGGTAAACTATGTTTACGCAGACGGCAGCGAAGCGGCTGAATCATATGTTGATGAAATAGCAATCTTCACGCAATACAGTGTAACCTCGCCCGAAATCACGGGCTATACCCCCGATAAAGCAACCGTTGAAGGCACAATGG
>CAMUZD010000280.1 GCA_947165115.1 uncultured Clostridia bacterium | reverse complement strand
CTGATGGGAGAGCTGAATAGCTTCCTTCGGCGTTTCGTCGTAGATCACGGTGGCCGCGCTTGCAATAAGTTCACCGGTGAAGGGATTGTAATAATCCTCAAAGAGGAATCTGCCGGAAAGACGCTCCTCGAGGGAAACGATCTTTCTCGAATTCTTCTTTCTCTCATCGTCGAAGATGTCATAAACTTCCGCGCCGTCTTTGCAGTGGCAGTCTTCTTCGCGGATGATAACATCCTGGGAAACGTCAACAAGACGTCTGGTAAGATAACCGGAGTCCGCAGTTCTCAGCGCCGTATCGGCAAGACCTTTACGCGCGCCGCGGGCGGAAATGTAATATTCGAGAATGTTCAGGCCTTCGCGGTAGTTTGCTCTGATGGGAACCTCAATAACCTTACCTGAGGTGTTTGCAAGAAGTCCGCGCATACCGGCAAGCTGACGAAGCTGAGAGTCATTACCTCTGGCGCCTGATTTAAGCATGATATTGATGGGGTTGAATTCCTCGAAGTTTGCCTTGAGGGCATCGCCGACTTCGTTGGTGCAGGATTCCCAGACATTGATAACTTCTTTGGAACGCTTGTCTTCCGAATAGAAGCCTCTCTCGTAGAGTTTTTTGATTTTTTCGATCTTTTCATCCGCTTTTTCAAGGATTTCCTTCTTCTGCGGAGGAATGGTCGCGTCGCACACGGCAACGGTAAGACCGCTTATGGTTGAATACTTGTAGCCCTGCGCTTTGATATTATCGAGCACCTTGCCCGAAACGGAGGTGCCGTGAACCTTGATACATCTGTCGATGATCTTGCCGAGAACCTTCTTGCCGACGAGTTCGTCGATTTCAAGAGCAAAGAGGTTTTCGGGCTTGGTTCTGTCAACGAAACCGAGATCCTGGGGAATCGGATCGTTGAAGATAAGCTTGCCGAGAGTTGTGGTGACAAGGCCGGTAAGCTTCTTGCCGTTGAATTCCTTGGTCATACGGACTCTGATGGAAACGTGAAGGCCGATATCGCCCTCATCATAGGCCATCATCGCCTCGTTGACTGAGCCGAAGGTCTTGTAAACACGGTGAATCTTCTTATCCTCGCCCTTGACCTCAACCGGTGCGCCGGGCTCGCAGGGATTGATGGGATTGTAATCGGAATTCGCGGGGTTATTATCATTGACCATGGTCAGATAATAGGAGCCGAGAATCATATCCTGAGTGGGAACGGTAACGGGCTTGCCGTCCGAAGGCTTGAGGAGGTTGTTGGCAGCGAGCATAAGGAATCTCGCCTCTGCCTGAGCCTCTGCGGAAAGAGGAACGTGAACAGCCATCTGGTCGCCGTCGAAGTCGGCGTTGAACGCCGTGCAAGCGAGGGGATGAAGTTTTATCGCTCTGCCTTCAACGAGCACGGGCTCGAACGCCTGGATACCAAGGCGGTGAAGGGTCGGAGCGCGGTTAAGCATAACCGGATGATCCTTGATAACTATTTCGAGAGCATCCCAGACCTGGGATGACATAGCTCTGTCAACCATCTTGCGCGCGGATTTGACATTGCCGGCGTCGCCTGTCTCAACAAGGCGCTTCATAATGAAGGGCTTGAAGAGCTCGAGAGCCATCTCCTTAGGAAGACCGCACTGATACATCTTCAGCTCGGGACCGACAACGATAACGCTTCTGCCCGAATAGTCAACACGCTTACCGAGAAGATTCTGTCTGAATCTGCCCTGCTTGCCCTTGAGCATATCGGAGAGTGATTTGAGCGCTCTGTTGCTCGGACCGGTGACCGGTCTGCCTCTTCTGCCGTTATCGATAAGAGCATCAACAGCTTCCTGAAGCATTCTCTTTTCGTTTCTGATGATTATATCGGGGGAACCGAGCTCGATAAGCTTTGCAAGACGGTTGTTTCTGTTGATAACGCGTCTGTAAAGGTCGTTAAGGTCGCTGGTGGCGAATCTGCCGCCTTCGAGCTGAACCATCGGACGAAGCTCGGGGGGAATTACGGGAATGACGTCGAGAATCATCCACTCGGGTCTGTTGCCCGAAAGTCTGAAAGCTTCGACTACTTCAAGTCTCTTGAGAAGCTTGACTCTCTTCTGCGAGGAGGCGTTTTCAAGCTCTTCCTTGAGCTCCTTAGAGAGCTCTTCGAGGTCGATACTCGCGAGAAGCTCTTTGACAGCCTCTGCGCCCATGCCCGCTTTGAAGTCGTCCTCATATCTCAGGCGGTATTCCTGATAGTCTTTCTCTTCGAGAGTCTGGCATTTTTCAAGCGGTGTGTCGCCGGGATCGATGACGATGTGCTTCGCGAAATAGAGCACTCTCTCAAGGTCCTTCGGCATGATGTCGAGAATAAGGCTCATTCTCGAGGGGATACCCTTGAAATACCAGATGTGTGATACGGGTGTTGCAAGCTCGATATGGCCCATTCTTTCACGGCGGACCTTGGCCCTTGTGATTTCAACGCCGCAGCGCTCGCACACCTTGCCCTTATATCTGACTTTCTTGTATTTTCCGCAGTGGCATTCCCAGTCCTTGGTAGGCCCGAAAATCTTTTCGCAGAAAAGACCGTCTTTTTCAGGTTTAAGGGTTCTGTAATTTATCGTTTCGGGTTTCTTGACCTCGCCGTAGGACCATTCCCTGATGGCTTCGGGCGAAGCAAGGCCGATTCTTATGGATTCAAAAGTGAGATTTGCATTGTTTTCAATGTTTTCCATTAAAAATATGCCCCTTCCTTATATTTTTGAAAAGCGGAGATTACTGATAATCGTCATCGGAACCGTTATAACCGTAGGAATCGAAATCCTCTGCGCCGAAATCGTCGCCGTCTTCATCGAATTCCATATCCTCGACAGCGCTGTAGTTGACGGAATCATCGTCATCCTCATCGGAATCAACATCATAGACATCGTATTCCTTGCTGTCTTCATCGATATCGTATCCTTCGCCGCCCTCGGCGTCATTGACTGTCGAGAAGGCTT
This sequence comes from uncultured Clostridia bacterium, assembly GCA_947165115.1. Taxonomy (GTDB): domain Bacteria; phylum Bacillota; class Clostridia; order Oscillospirales; family Acutalibacteraceae; genus CAG-177. The sequence continues at coordinate 242 of CAMUZD010000280.1, read as the reverse complement.
CCCTGTTATCCTCGCTCTGTGCCGGGAAATCATTGTCAAACGAGGTGCGAAGATCGATTTCGTTGCCGTCCTTGTCAAGAACCTTGATTGAAAGAGCGAGTGACTGAAGCTCCTTGACGAGAACCTTGAATGCTTCGGGTGTGCCGGGCTTCGGAATGTTGTTGCCCTTGACGATTGCTTCGTAGGTGTCAACTCTGCCGACGGTATCGTCGGATTTGACGGTAAGTATCTCCTGAAGGGTG
>CAMUZD010000279.1 GCA_947165115.1 uncultured Clostridia bacterium | reverse complement strand
GCGTCGGGACAAGCGAGCCGTGGTGAACAAAATCAAAATCGGTGTTGTCGTCATCGACAAGGTATGTTTCGAGCACATATCTCGTGAGCTTCTCATCGGCTTCGAGAAGCCCGGTGCCGATAAGGCCGCTGTCCCAGGTATAGAAGGAATCCCAGCGCTTTCCGGGAGTGTGATGAACGACGTTCCTGCCCCTTAAATAAACGGGATAAACCGCGTTTGTCAGCAGTGTTGAGCGAAGAATTCTCGTGCTCAGCTCATATTTTTCACCGTCGGGATTGTAATGCGGATTGCCCGCCTTTTCACGCGCGGTGCTGTATATTTTTTCATACTCTTCTGCGGTGAGCGGCGCGGAATCGGCGGCGGAAATCACCGCGTATTCCGCCCTGCTTGAATGCGGGTCGATGAATATCGCCTTTATCAGCGTGTTGTGGAAAAATCCCTCGTCGCTGTGCTTGTCTCTGAACGAGCGCGAAAACGTCTCGGCAAGACGGTCAAAGGTCGGGTCGCCGTTTGAGAGGCGGTTTACAAGCGCGTCCTCAAGGCATCCGCTCGCGAGAGTGCGCTGACGGGTATTCTTATTGTGAGTGAGAATAGCGAAGGAGCAGCCCTCATACGGATATGTGACGCGCGTGCGCATCCCTTCGCCCGCTTTTTCGCTTGTTATTTCGGGCACATAGCCGTATTTTTCTTTTGAAACGCGGATTTCGCCGCCCTTCTCAATAACCGCGAGAAAATCAAACTCGACTCCGGCTCCGCCGAGTGAGACAAATTCGGGATTCTCAACGAAATCAAGGTATTCTATTCGAAGCGAATCGCTGCCGGGAAGCGTGATTTCCCTGCCGTTCAGCTCAAACTTCGCGTCGCCTTCGGTGACGGTCCTGTATCTCAGGGCAAGCACGGGATTCTGCAGCCCGCCTGCCGAAAGCTTATATGAAACCCTGTCTCCTTTGTCAAATCCGAAAGGCTTTAATTTCAGGTGCTTTACGTGCCATTCCTCGCATCTGTCGCCCAGCCCGCAGCCGAGATAAAAATCCTTGTCGCGGAACATTCCCTTATACATTCCGTCGGGCGTCTCGGTATCCCAGGGGCGCGGCCTCGCGTATTCGTAATTTATATAGTCGTTGGCGCCGAGAATTACGGCGTTTGCGGGCGCGTCAAGCTTTACGTACTCATAAAACGGGAATTCGAGGGATGCGAAAATATTGAGAAGCAGATTCTGATGAAGGTCCGTATTGTTGACGAATTCGCAACGCATAAGATAAGCGTCGTCGTCCATTTTTGAAAACGAAACATCTGCATAGACCTCGTCTCTGCCCATAAGCTCGTATCTGTAAGAATAATACGAATAATCCGCCGCGCATTCCCAGAGATGATAGCCGGAGGGAAAAGTGACATTCGGCACGGGAACGGAGGTGTTCCAGACAGTCGGATGCACCGTGATATCAAATCTCGCGCCGACATCGGCGAGCGAGGGGATAATCTTTGAAATTCCCATGTATTTCTTGGAATACGGGCCCCAGAGCGGCATAAAATTCTCAGTAAAACTCATATTGTCACCTGCTTCTTTCATTTGCCGTCAATATAACATAAATCGCGGGAAATTACAATATAAAATCGGGATTTGACCTGCAAATCCCGAAATCCATGTAAGCAAATATGACGATATTCTGCGGTTTGGTTTCCGCGAAAACATCTGCTGTTTTACGGACATCCGCACAATGGTTTTATCTTTTTTTATAGAGGACAAGCTCCGGATTTTTACCTTCCGCCTCATAGGTGCATATGAGGATGAAATCCATATTCGCGAGCACTCCGAAGCATCTGTCGCCCCCGAATTCGCATTCAAGCTGAGTGCCGAGATAGGTGACGCCGTCATCGAGGAATTTTGCGCTTATACCGCTTGGCAGAGGGTATTCAAGATTCACGAATTTACCGACCAGCGCGTTGAGCAATTCGACCTTCGGCATCCCCTCAATTCCGAGAGCGTTGATTTCCTCAATCAGTTTAGCCTTGAATTTATCGAATTCGCCGTTGTCGCCGAGCTCCTCATATCTCTTCCAGTAATCGAGAGTCGGGAGCATCTGCTTCATATAATCGCGCGCCTGCTCTTCGGTAAAGCCCTCGCTCACCATATGGGGAATACAGACCTTGATGAGCTCGTCCATATCGCTGTAGGTATATGTGCCGTCGGCAAAGCACCATTTGCAGTAATCATCGTTGAGAGAGCCGTCCTTGTTTCTGCCGGTAATCTCATCGTCGAGCGGCATTCCGCAGCACTGGCATCTGAGCTTCTGCGGCGAGCCGAGCAGAGTATTGATTGAAACGCCGAAAAGCGCGGAGAGCAGCTTGAGCGTCTCCGTATTCGGGACCGTCTCGCCCGTTTCCCAGCGCGAGACCGCCTGACGGGTAACAAACAGTTTCTCCGCGAGCTCATCCTGAGACATTCCGTGCTTTGTCCTGAGTTCGAGTATAACATCTTTGGTAGTCATGGCAATTCCTCCTTGAATATATTGTACTCCTCTCCCGCGTGAGAGGCAAGCAACCGGCTGTTGCCCCGCTGTGCGCTGTCAAAAGCATATCACAATCCCTGTAATTATTCAATTCCTTTCGTTATTCTCACCAAAAACCTCCTGCACCCGGCGGCAACACTTATAATAAAATTCTCTTTACTTTTTATAATAACTCTGTTATAATTTTCTACGGTCAAAAATTAAATTTTGCAAAATTTCAATTTTTTGGAGGAAAAAATATGGCAAACAAATGGGTCTACATGTTTGACGAAGGCAACATGTCCATGCGTAATCTTCTCGGCGGTAAAGGCGCTAACCTCGCGGAAATGACCGAAATCGGCCTTCCCGTTCCCTATGGTTTCACCATCACCACAGAAGCTTGCACACAGTATTATGAAGACGGCAGAAAGATCAATGACGAAATCATGGCTCAGGCTATGGAAGGCGTCAAGAAGATGGAAGAGAAGAACGGCAAGGAGTTCGGCTCCAAGACCAATCCTCTGCTTGTTTCAGTCCGTTCCGGCGCCCGCGCATCAATGCCCGGTATGATGGATACCATCCTCAACCTCGGCCTCAATGACGAAGTTGTCGCCGCTATGATCGAAGGCAACCCGGATCCCGCTTTCGAGAGATTCGTATATGACTCCTACAGAAGATTCATCCAGATGTTCTCCGACGTCGTTATGGAAGTCGGCA
>CAMUZD010000278.1 GCA_947165115.1 uncultured Clostridia bacterium | reverse complement strand
TCTTGGTGCAAGCAAGGATTGGCTTGAGGATTGGCTGGTGCGCACCTGTGAGCTTATTGACAAATACCAACCGAGCATTTTATATTTTGACTGGTGGATACATAATCACTCCTTCAAGCCTTACCTGAAAAAGCTCTGCGCTTATTACTATAACCGTGCTATTGAGTGGGGTAAAGAGGTAACGATTAACTATAAGCACGAAGCGTTTCCTCCGGGAGTCGCCACCTTTGATGTGGAGCGCGGCGCGCTGACCGATATCTCTCCCGTCCCATGGCAGACCGACACCGCCATCGGCAAATGCTCCTGGGGGTATAGAACGGATAACGAATACAAAAACAGCAGGCAAATTATCTGCGATTTAATTGACATTGTCAGTAAAAACGGGATGCTGCTGCTCAATGTCGGTCCCCGAGCAGACGGAACAATTACCGAAGAGGAAACGGCGGTGCTGCTTGAAATCGGCGATTGGCTCCGGAAGAACGGCGAAGGCATTTACGGCACCACCTTCTGGAAGCAGTTCGGCGAAGGTGAGATAAATAACGAGGCAGGCTTTTTTAAGGACGGTGAGGAAAAGCAATTCACCGCAAAGGATTTCCGCTTCACCTATAAGGACAGCTGCGTGTATGCGTTTCAGATGCGTCCGGACGGGAACGATGTGAAAATCAAAGCGTTCAAAAAACACAATCCGCACGATTTTATGGTGAATTCCGTAATGCTGCTTGAAACGGGCGAAACACTCGCCTTTGAGAGAAACGAAAACGAAATGGTAATCAAAACAAGCGTCTGCCAAAGCGACAAACCGCTTTGCTTTAAAATTGAAATAGATTGATTGAACCAGCATTGCTGTTCTGTCGCCGCCCTGCATTGAATTAGCAAATGATATCATCAATTTAACAAATTCCGGTTTGCCAAGGAGGGAAAAATGAAAAAAATAATTTCACTTATACTTTCGATAGTTTTGCTTGCCGGAATACTGCCGGCGGGTGCGCTTGCGCTTAACCCCGCATCCGCAGAAAAGAGCGAAGGATATTCAATTTCATCTTTAAGTTTTGACGGCAAAACAGCCACGGCGGATATTGTCAACCCGGGCGCCTGCAAACTTGTTGTTGCGGTATACGACCCCGACAGCGGCAAAATACTCGGCTCGGGCATAACCGCATTGGAAAAAAACGCAGGAACGGCTCAGGCGATGATTGATATTCCCGCAATGCCGCAGTATTTCCTTGCGCGTGCTTTTTTGCTTGACGGCAAAATGGGCGCATTATGCCCGAAATACGAAACTCACCTTTATACGAAAGCGTTTGAAAAATATCTCAAGGTTACTCTGTCCGTCTGCTCGTCGCAGGGTGAAAGCACCGTTTTAATTCCCGGTGCCGAAGTTACGGCAAAGGACGGATTCTGCGACTGCGAAGGCGACGGAAGATATGACGACCGCACAGCAGTCACCGACGGTAACGGCGAAGCAGTATTTTACTTTGAACCGGGCGAACATGCGGTCACCGCTTCGGCTGAGGGATATTTTCAGACAACGGCAACTTTCACTGTTGCGGAAAACGCAAAATCATTCACCATAAAACTTATGAAAGACAGCGGCTCAGGTTCCGAGCCCGGAGATAACACTTCCGACGGCACCGGCAGTGATGATGGCTGGATTGACAGAACCCATTACAAACTCGGCTCCTTCCCTCAGACTGATGTTACCGAGAGTATGGGCTCAATTCTTGATTCCGAAGCGACAGCCTGGAAATCATACAGATATTACAGCGGCACCGGCAAATCAGACGACGGCAGTATGACCGCCGGCGATTTTATGCTCTACTGCGATGTGACTTACGGTGAGGATAAATACAGGGGCGTAACCTTCAGCACATACAGGCCCACCAGCACAAACTATGAAACCTCGGCTTCGGCCTATAATTTTCAGGATGATAACGGTTATACCTGCGGCAACATATACTGGTTCAGATATGAACCGGTTATATGGAGAGTCCGCGATTCACAGACCGGCCTCGCGATATGCGAAACGATAATCGACAGCCGCCCGCTTACCGAATATGCAATAAGAAACAAATCCGACAGGCAATACTATAACGACAAAGGGGCGCTTGCCAACGATTGGGAAACATCTTCGCTGAAAGCCTGGCTTAACAATGAGTTTTTACAGATGACGTTTACGGAAGATCAGCAGGATTTAATCAAGATCAATGACACCGATGGCGGAAATGAAAAAGTCTTTTTGCTTCCGGAAAAATATGCGACAAATCCTGTTTATTTTCCGAGCAACGATGCAAGGCATGCCCTGGGAAGCGATTACGCAAAGTGTCAGGGCCTGCATGTGCAGGACGGCTATTCCGAGTGGCGCGTGACTTGACCCGGTATAGATTCCCATTTCACCTGCAGTATCACATATGAGGGATGTGTCAGTGGGCAGTGCGGCGCCAACACTACATGTGCAGGCGTGCGGCCTGCAATAAAACTCAATCTCTCTGACCTGCCCTCCAGGCCTAACAAGAGCAAAAAGGCGGCCGCGCCGACCGGAGTGTTTGATTATTCATATGATAACTGCAAACCTGATAACGATTATATTCTGCTTAATGTAACCGGTTACAAAGACGGCTTTGCTCTCACTCAGGAAAATCTTGAATATATCGATTTGATTACAGCCGATTCAAGCGGCTCGGTATCCGGTGCATTTACGCCGCGAAATGCAATTACCGGCAGTACAACACTGTTAATCGGCGATTTCGGAAGCGGCACGCAAGCCGTAAAACTGACCGCTCTGGAAGGCGTGACCGGACAAATCAATATCGTAAATTATTACAGTTCAATTTCAGTGGATTATAAATCGAAACTTGTATTCCACACCGATATGCAGGCGCCCGACGGTTTTGTGATTGTATGGTCAACGGGCGATACAGGCCCGGAGTGCACAATCGGGAAAGCGGAAAAAAGCGAATACAGGATAAAAGCCGACCTTGTAAGAACAGCCGATAACACGGTTGTCGCTTCAACATGGGAAGAAGTTGTTAAGGTCGACACGCGTTTCTTTGCAAAACTTGTCGCCTTTTTCAGAGGCCTGTTCGGAACTCTGCCCGTCTATGTGGATAATAACAAAAAATGATGCACATAAACCCGACAAATTCCGGTTTAATGAGGTGATTTTATGTGGTTCTGGTTTGCGCTCGGTTCGGCTGTGTTTGCCGCGCTGACGGCTATAC
>CAMUZD010000277.1 GCA_947165115.1 uncultured Clostridia bacterium | reverse complement strand
GGCAAAGGGATTGAGAGCTTCAAAGAGCTCTGCGATGTGCTGAAGGAGAGAATAGAATTCTTCGCCTCGCTCGGCTGCTGCGCGAGCGACCACGGTTTCTCGTATATACCCTATGAAACGGCGGGCGAAGATGAGCTTGATTCGATATTCAGAGCCGCGAAATCAGGCGCGGAGGTCTCAACGCAGGATGCCGACAGGTATAAGACCGCCCTTCTGCGCTTCCTCGCGAAGGAATACGCTTCGCGCGGCTGGGTTATGGAGCTTCATATCGGCCCGATGCGCAACAACAACCGCAGAATGTTCGAAAAAATCGGCCCCGACACGGGCTATGATTCAATAGACGACCAGCTCGTGGCAAGGAAACTCTCGCGCTTCCTCGACTCTCTCGACTATGAGAATTCGCTGCCCAAGACGGTCATTTTCACGCTGAATCCCCGCGATAATTTCGTTTTCGGCTCGATGCTCGGCAACTTCCAGTCAGACGAGGCGCAGAGCAAGATTCAGTTCGGCTCCGCCTGGTGGTTCAATGACCATATCGACGGCATGCGCGAGCAGATGAAGGCGCTCGGCAACCTCGGAGCTCTCGGTAAATTCGTCGGAATGGTAACCGATTCGCGCTCCTTCCTCTCATACCCGAGGCACGAATATTTCCGCAGAATCGTCTGCAACCTGCTCGGCGAATTCGTTGAGGACGGCCTGTATCCCGATGATGAAAAGATGCTGAAAAAGCTCGCCGAAGACATCGCGTACAACAACGCGAAGGAGTATTTCGGAATATAAAACCATCAACTAAAATCCAATTTCAAAGGAGTTAATTATATGGCACAGTATGTAATGGCACTCGACCAGGGCACAACCAGTTCCCGCGCTATCATTTTTGATAAAAAGGGCAACATCATCTGCAAGGCGCAGAATGAGTTCGAGCAGATTTATCCCGAGGCGGGCTGGGTTGAGCACGATCCTCTCGCGATTCTCTACAGCCAGTTTCAGGCGGTTTCGGGCTGCATTTCCTCGGGCGAAGTGAAGCCGAGCGAAATCGCGGCAATCGGCATCACAAACCAGCGCGAAACCACGATTCTCTGGGACAGACAGACCGGCAAGCCCGTCTATAACGCCATAGTCTGGCAGTGCCGCAGGACCGCGGACTACTGTGAAAAACTCAAGGAAGAGGGGCTCGGCGACTATATCAAGGAGAAGACCGGCCTTCTGATTGACGCATATTTCTCGGGCACCAAAATCAAGTGGATTCTCGACAACGTTCCCGAGGCGAGACGGCTCGCGGATATGGGCCGCCTGCTTTTCGGCACGGTTGAAACCTGGCTTATCTGGAATCTTACCGGCGGCAGCGTGCATGTAACCGATTATTCAAACGCTTCAAGAACAATGCTCTTTGACGTTGACAATCTCTGCTGGGACAAGACTCTCTGCGACAAGCTCGGTATTCCGATGTCGATTCTTCCCGAGCCCGTTCCCTCAAGCAAGATTTACGGCAGAGTCGCCAAGGGCATCCTCGGCCTCGAGGCCCTCGAGGGCATCCCCATCAGCGGCGCTATCGGCGACCAGCCCGCCGCGCTCTTCGGCCAGGCGTGCTTTGAGCCTGGTCAGGCGAAGAACACTTACGGCACCGGCTGTTTCCTGCTTATGAATACGGGTGAAACCAGAGTCAAATCAAAGAACAACCTGCTCACGGGTGTTGCCTGGGGCATCGGCGACAAGGTCGAATACGCGATTGAGGGCTCGGCCTTCAACGCCGGCTCGGTCATCAAATGGCTGCGCGACGAGCTTCATCTGATTGATTCCGCCCGCCGCTGCGACGAGCTCGCGGAGAGCGTTCCCGACGCGAACGGCATCTATTTCGTGCCCGCGTTCACGGGACTCGGCGCTCCCTACTGGGATATGTATGCGCGCGGCTGCATAGTCGGCCTGACCAGAGGCGTCAACAGGGCGCATATCGCGAGAAGCGTGCTTGAGGCGATTACCTATCAGATGACCGACCTTCTCGAGGCGATGAAGGCGGATTCGGGCATCGATTTCACCGAGCTGCGCGTTGACGGCGGCGCGAGCGTTTCAAATATTATGCTCCAGATTCAGGCGGATATGATCCGCTGCAACGTCAACAGGCCCAAGACCGTTGAAACCACGGCTCTCGGCGCCGCTTACCTCGCCGGTCTCGCGGTCGGCGTATGGGAGAGCAAGGAGGAAATCGAGAAGAACCGCCAGGTGGAGAGAATCTTTGAGCCGAAGATGGATGAGGCGAAGAGAAACGCTCTCTATGACGGCTGGAAGCGCGCGGTGGAGCGTTCCAAGGACTGGGCAAAATAAGAGCCCGGCACAGGCAGGCCTTCACATTTAAGCGAAAAACAAACAGACAAATCAAGATTAACAGCCCGCAGGATGAATTTCCTGCGGGTTTGAATTTTAATGATAATAAAAACCGTCAAGAGAAATTATTGTATTGTCTGTTTTCGGCGCCTTTTCCCGCTTGCCGTATCAATATACTGTCGTCGCTCGCAAATCCGCCGTTTTCATCTTAACTGTGAAGCCCTTGAAAAAGCGAAAAACAAACAGACAGAAACAATAAAACAGCCCGCAGGATGAATATTTTCTGCGGGGATTTCTTTCGGTTCACATAATATTTGATTTTTAATACTGTTTTTTGCGGCGGAGATTGCAAGTAATATTGCACTAACGGAGCCGTCAATAATTGGTATAATTATACAATATTTATAATATTTATTGCAGTTTAATAAAAATTAGCTTGATTATTGTATTTTATTATAATATAATTACTGCGTAAATTTGTCGGGATTGGCTCGGCTAAGTCATTTTAAAGGAGGAAACAAAATGACAAAAATCAAGAAAGTCCTGAGCATTGTGCTTTGTCTCTCAATGCTTCTGGGCACGCTCACAGTGGGCTTGCTGTTTGCTTCGGCTGATGATACTCAGTCGGCGGAAATTCCCACTTATGAAGAGCTTGCCGCTAAAGCTCAAAAAGAAGGCAGAACAGACTTCTTCTACTGCGGCTATGAAATAACCGAAAACGGGGAGCCTACGGATTATATTCTTCCTGTAGGCGGAACTTTCCATGTAAAGCTTTTTGTCAAGACAAACAAGGCTCTTTATCATGGAAAATATTATTTTGCTCTCTCGGATCTTAACTTTTTCAATAATGCCGGCGCTAAAATTATACCGACGGATGGTCGTGTCAACGGACTCTCC
>CAMUZD010000276.1 GCA_947165115.1 uncultured Clostridia bacterium | reverse complement strand
CACATCATATCCGTATGAGTCCATAAGAAGCGACATTGAGCCCGTTCCGCAGCCGAGATCGAGCAGAATACCCGAATCGGTTCCGTTGTCGCAGAGCAATTTATGATAATACTCCGCGCGTGCCTCGTAGCCGGCGTCTGCCATAAGTATATCGTAATATTTTGAAAATGAATCGTATGCCATAATTTCATATCCTTTCAGACCGCCGTAATTATATCATTTATACTCTTTTGCGTCAACAGAATTTACATTTTGTTCACGTATTTCTTAATATATAATTATATAATTATTGTGATTAAATTTGTGAAGGAAATGCCATGCTCGGATATGTGAAAGCAGATAAGCCGAATCTTAAAATGGGCGATTATGAAGTCTATCGCGCCGTTTACTGTTCGCTGTGCAATGCGCTGGGCAGGAATTATTCCGTTTTTGCGCGTCTGCTTCTGAGCTATGATTTTGCGCTTGCGGCAGTCCTGAAACTTGCCATCGGCGACGAATCCTGTGTCTTCGACCGCCGCAGATGTCCGCTCAATCCGATGAGAAAATGTGCATTTTGCAGGCGAACGGGAGAGCTAGATTTCTGCGCTCACTGTGTGGTTATAATCGCTTACTATAAGCTCAAAGACAATCTCAAAGACAGGGGAGTATTCAAAAAAATTCTTGCGCTTATTGCATTCCCCGCCGTTTCGCTGATGCATAAAAAAGCAAAGCGCTTTGCCCCGGAAATTGATGAAATAATCAGCGAAAGCATGAATTCGCAGGCAAAAGCGGAGGAGAATGCCAGATGTTCTGTTGACGAGGCAGCCCACCCTTCTGCCCACGCGCTGGGTAGAATATTCGCTTACGGCAGCAGCGCCGAAGAAGGCGATGACTTATATAAACTCGGCTATTTTACAGGCAGATATATTTATATTCTTGATGCCGCAGATGACTATGAAGACGATATCAAAAAAGGTAATTTCAATCCTCTTGAATCCGAATTCGGCTTTCTTGATACAAAAGAAAAAAAGGCGCTTTTTGCTGACAGAGCCGAAAAACTTCTCAATCAGACCGAGGCACAGCTCCTTGAAGTAAAGGATCAACTGAAATTCAGGCGTTTCGGGGCAATTCTTGAAAATGTTCTTTTCGGAGGGCTTGATAAATCGGCTCGGTCCGTTATCGGGAAATATACAGACAAAGAGAATAAAAATGAAAAATCATTTACCGTCAAGTGAGGTGATAACGTGAATAATCCTTATGATGTGCTCGGGGTTCCGCAGAATGCAACAAGGGAACAGATAAACGCCGCTTACCGCGAAAAGGCGCGCATCTACAGCGAAAAAAATCAGATGAATAAGCTTGATGAGCTCAATGAGGCGTATGACAGCGTTATCCTCAATGCCGGCTCATCCGGGCAGAGACAGAGCTCGGCTTCATCCTCTTATTCTTACGGCTATAATACGGCAAATAATTATGACGATATTATCGCTAAAATCAACGCTCACCGCCTTGAAGACGCGCAGATACTGCTTGACGGTATTCCCGAATCCTCACGCAACGCGGAGTGGTATTATCTCAAAGGCACAGTTTTTCAGATGAAGGGCTGGCTCGATCAGGCGGCAAATATGTTCGCCGCCGCTCACGGTATGGAGCCGGGCAACGGAAAATACAGGCAGGCATACGAAAATGTCGTCTCTCAGCAGAGCGGCGGTTATAAAACGCAGAGAAGCAGATCGTCAAATTCCGGGTGTGATGATTCGGTATGCAGTATGTGTATGGGGCTTCTCTGCCTTGACAGCTGCTGCGAATGTATGGGCGGAGACTGTGTTCCGGGCTGCTGAGGTGACTTGATGAAACAGAGTTCAAAATGCGCCATCGGCGGAATTGTGGCGGCGCTTTCGCTGGTGCTGATGATATCCGTTGCGGTAGTTCCGTTTCTGACCTATGCGCTCCCTGCCGTGGCAGGCGCAATGATGGTTTTCGCCGTTATGGAAATTAATAAAAAATGGGCTTTCGGAATATATGTCACGGTTGCGATTCTCGGCATTTTTCTCGTTCCCGATAAAGAGGTCGCCGTGATGTATCTCGCATTTTTCGGCTATTATCCGATACTCAAAGCTCTTATCGAGAGCAAATGCCGCGGAGTGATTGAATGGGCACTGAAGCTTTTATCGTTCCTTGTAACGATGGTCGTTTCATATTATCTTATGATTAAGTTTATGGGAGTCACCATAGATGAAACCGAAACCTGGGGCAGATGGGCGATTCCCATTCTGCTCGGAATGGGAACTTTTGCGTTCATTATCTATGATATAGCGCTTTCAAAGCTCGTATATATTTATAATCTCAAATGGCGTAAGCATTTCAAAAGATATTTTAAGTAAGCGGGGTTTTACTTATGAAAGATACTGTAAGAATAGGCTTTATCGGTCTCGGAGGCAGAGGTCAGGGTCAGCTCGGCGAGCTTCTCAACTGTGAGGGAGTAATCGTGCCTGCGGTCTGCGATAAATATGAGGACCGCGCAAACCGCGGCAGAGAGATAGTCGAGGAAAAAGCGGGAAACACACCTGATGTTTATCTTGACTATAAAAACCTTATAGAGAGAGCGGATCTTGACGCAATTATGTGCTGCACCACCTGGATCACTCACGGCAGAATAGCGATAGATTCAATGCGCGCGGGCAAGCATGTAGCCATTGAAGTCGGCGGAGCGGCGAGCATTGAGGAATGCTGGCAGATGGTGCGCGCGAGCGAGGAAACCGGCAAAATGTGTATGCTCCTTGAAAATTGCTGCTATGACAGAACCGAAATGGCAATTTACAATATGGTGAGGCAGGGCATTTTCGGCGAGATAGTCCATCTTGAAGGCGGATACCGCCATGACCTGCGCGATGAAATTTCTCTGGGCAGAGAAAACAGACACGGCAGATTATTCAATTTCCAGATGAGAAACGGCGAGCTTTATCCCACTCATCAGTTAGGGCCGATTTCCAAAGTTCTTTCGATAAACAGAGGCAACAGATTCGTCTCCCTCGTCTCAATGGCATCAAAATCCAGAGGTCTCAACGAATGGATAAGGAAGAACAAAGGCGAGGACTATGACCTTGCCGATTACGCTTTTAATCAGGGGGATATTGTCACCACTCTTCTGAAATGCGCCAACGGTGAGACCGTCACTCTCACTCACGATTGCTCGCGCCCGAGACCTTACTCGAGAAACTATGTGGTTCAGGGAACAAAAG
>CAMUZD010000275.1 GCA_947165115.1 uncultured Clostridia bacterium | reverse complement strand
CCCGCCATGTGGATGTCGGCGGCGGCGAGGGTGTATGCGCTCCATTTGCCTTCATAGCCCTCTTTTGCGGGCACTTCGGGTTCATCTATGCTGTCATCCTCAACGGTGAATTTAACTTCCTTGACCGTCTCTCCGTTTTCGTCAACGAATTTCGCGGTGTATTCTGTTGCTGTATATTCCGGCCGGATTGTTATATCGGCGGCGGCGAGAGTGTATGCGGTCCAGCTGCCATCATAGCCCTCTTTTGCGGGAACGGCGGGCTCCTCAATGCTCTTCGTATCCATTGTGAATTTTACTTCTTTGACCGTTTCGCCGTTTTCGTCAACGAATTTCGCGGTATATTCCGTGCGGTGGTCGGCAATATCCTCTTCAAGCTGAGCGATGATTGCGTCAACCGCCGCCTTATTTTCATCGAGAGTTTTGCCGTCGTCGTATGCGAGGGCATCGATTTCGTCCTTCGCGTCAGCTATGAGCGCCTGAATCTCTTCGCTGTCGCCGTCCTGAGCCAGACCGTCCGCAGTCTCTTTTGCCTCTTCTTTATAGTGTCCGAAGTCCTCTTCGTCGGTCAGGGTATCCATAACGGCAAAATCGCCTAAATTATCGGTCCAGAAGGCGGCAAACTTTTTGACCGTCTCCCCTTCCGCGGGCTGATAATCCTTATCGGCAGTGCGGATGAAATTGCCGTTCGCATCGTAAACCCTGTATTCGATTCTGTCGGCGAATACGATATCGTCATAGATATTCACATCGAGTGTCTTGAGCTCATCCTCATCCCAGTCATCGGGAATTTCAATCAGGATTCTGACATAATCGGTGAAAAGGCCGGGAATCCGGTTATCCTGCGTATCCTTCAGGGAAACGCTGACATTCAGAGCACTGTCAACTCTGTAATCGCCGTCATAGTATCTGCCGGGATCGGCGGCGGCGCCGTCAATCGAGAGAAGCGCTCCGTCGGGAATAACTCCGAGCGGATCCTGAATAATCACTTCCGCGGTTGAACCGTCAAAGGCGGCAACCCCGCTCAGGCTTCTTGTTTCGCCCGAATCGCTGATTTTCTCCCCGTCGGGATATTTATAAGGCGAGGTATCTTTGAGAAGATACATGCCGTCTTCCTCGATTTCGCCGCAGACGGAGCAGGGACCGCCTTTAAGGCCGAGAGCTTCATCGGTTGCTTCCTGAATCACGCTCTTATGGTTGATATCAACCTTCAGCGGAATACATATAACCTGGGCTGTCGACTCGGGACCCGGGTCCGTCACACCTTCTGTAGTGAAAGTTCTGACAGAAGAAGAGAGTATTGCATCATCGGTAATACCGTCATCAAAAGCGCCTTTTGCATTATATATAAAAATATTTTCTACCGGAAGCTGTTGTGACAGGTCATAATAATACTTGCCTCTGCTTATTACATCGAAAACCATGACGGGTGAGTCGCTGCCGCTGACGGTAAACGGAGAAAAGTAATCAGCAGGTATTCTTCCGTTATATACTGCCCAGCAAGCGGATTCGGGGACCGCCCTGTAGCCCTCGCCGGACGGAGTTTTGATGACGGGCAGCATTTCATCGGTAATTTCCGTTCCGCAGTCGATTTTATCAGCTTTTAAAATTATATTATCAAGAAAAATCGGATTCTCTCCCGGCTGAAGATCGCGCTGACTCGTGAAAGAAAGATAAAGCTCCTCATCGTTTTCGAGCCATTCCGCTGAAGGAAGGACGATTGAATCCGCGCTCTCCGAGGCGGTTACGGCATCGGTCGCGGACTGAACTCCGGATAGGAAAATCACGGAGCCGCCGCGGTTGCTGAGAACATATCCGTCCTCGAGAGTAATCTCAACACTGAGTTCACCCGAGGCGGGTGCGCTGACGACATTCTCCGCCGGAGCGTAGTCAAAAGGAGAAGGGTTGTATTCGAGAAGCTCGACCCCGTTTACTCTGACCGAGGTCACGGCCTCGTGATAGCTCTTATCGCGCCAGCCGACTATCAGAAATTCATTCCCGCTTTCCGCGCCGGAAGAGCCGGAGTTATTGACCGGAGCGCCGTTTCCCGCGGCAAAAATCCTGCCGGGAATAAGCGCGGTCAGCAGAGCCAGCGCGAGAGCGAAGCACAGAAGTTTAATATATTTTTTCATATAATTATCTCCCGATTCAATTAAGATAATACCGGCTTTGCTTACATAAGGGCGTAAAACGCGTCATAATAGCGCTCACCGTCGGGAGTATCGGTTCCGCAGATATTGACTACAAGGCCCATCTGAAAAAGATCCTCGCGCTGATTATTCTCATCAATTTGATAATCGTGCCATCTGTTGAAAAGCTTACTCTTAGGTATGAAAGTATAATTGCCGCCTGTTGAGGGATCCATGAAGTAGATACAAGGCTCCACTGTGCTGTCATAACTGCCGGATTCGGTATATCCGACTGCAACCACATAGTGGCCGCATTCCCATTCGTCGCTGTAGTCAAGGTCCATGCTGTATTCCTCATTTTCATCCCAGTTCCAGGCCTGAATATCGCAGATAACGGGATGGCCCTGCTTAAGCTCTTTGATTAAATCATCAACTGTCATATGCTCTTTTTTGGTAACTTCAAACCACTGCTTATCGGAATCATCAAGGCGCACGGAATTGAGATAATCGACTATGTTGCGCCAATCGGTTCCGTCTTCCTCCGTAGAGCCGAGGGCCCGGGCGAGATTATCCTCTCTGATATCAAATTCATATTTTGTATAACGCAGAATCGACTGAACGCAGGCAACGCCGGAATTGTAATTATGTGCCATTCTGTATATCGGAAGTCTCATAAGCTTTCTGGGATGGGAATGGCGCTGGAAGATAACCTTATTGAACGAATAGAATTCTTCCCAGCCGTCAAAGCCGTTTCCGCCTCTTGCCTGAGCCGCGCCGGTAATCGCAAGCACGCCGCCGACAACCAGAACGCAGACCATAATCGTTGCAATGATTTTTTTAAGTTTACTCATAATGATTCCTCCTTGAAAATATGTTTGAATTGCTTACCGGATTATTTTAACATAATGATAAAATGAAATACAAGTCATTCAGAGAAAAAATATGTATTTAAGAGAAAAATTAACGGATTATGCGGGAAGGTGAATTATTGTATTCATGCTCCGCATATCCTTGCGGCGGGCGGATGATATCCGGTCTCGCCTGTCGGCTCGGTCGGCGCTTCTGCCTTCGGCAGAGGTCTCCACCGGAGACCCGCGCCCC
>CAMUZD010000274.1 GCA_947165115.1 uncultured Clostridia bacterium | reverse complement strand
TCAACTCCCATTGAGTTTGTCAGCAGACTCACCGAACAGGATGTTACTCCCGAAACCTGCGAGACGGCTTTTTCAACCCTCGCGGAGCAGGCGGCGCAGCTCATTCCGGTTATATTATACTGTTCCATATTACCTCATCAGCTTCTGAATCGTGGAGGTCAGTTCATCGATAACCTCGTCCTTCCCCGCACGGATATCTCTCGCAACGCAGGTGTGAATATGCGCGTTCAGAAGTTCCTTATTAAAAGCGTTTATCGCGGCGTTGACCGCGGCAGACTGCACGAGAATATCGTTGCAGTAGGTGTCGGTTTCAATCATTGCCTCAAGCCCTCTGACCTGCCCCTCAATTCTTTTAAGTCGGTTGAGGAGTTTCTTTTTCTGCTCTTCATCGCGGATCGTATGCTTTTCGCAGCAGCATTTTTTCGAATTACTCATAATATCCTCCTATACCCGGATGGGGTATTTGTTTCATCTGCATTATATACCCCCACAGGGTATTTGTCAAGAACAAAAACAACCCGCAATAACTGCGGGCTGTTTAGAATTATTCATTAAATATAAACTTTACAATTATCTCAACTGCTATGAATATTAGAATCAGTCCGCCTGCGATTCCCGCCTTGTCCGCGAATTTTGCGCCGACCTTCTTGCCTATGACACATCCGGCAAAGCAGATTGCGAATGTGACCGCGGCGATAATCAACGCTTCAACGAGCGCGGCGGTAAGCGGATAATCCGCTATGGTGAAGCCTACCGAGAGCGCGTCAATCGATGTAGCTATACCCTGAACTGTCAGCCCTGCGATTCCGACTGCGGGCTTTTCATCCTCGGGCTTTCCGCGCACAGAATCAATAATCATTTTCGAGCCGATATAAAGAAGCAGCACGCAGCCTATAAGCGGAACGAATCTTTCAACCGCGGAAAAGTATCTGACTACGGTATGCACGCAGAACCAGCCGAAGAGCGGCATCGCAAACTGGAAAAATGCGAATGTGCCCGAGATTGCGTATGCCCTGCGTTTTCTCATATCCGGCTCGTTGAGACCGTTTGCTATCGAAACCGAGAAGGCGTCCATCGCGAGGCCTGCGCCGAAAAGGATGCTGTTTATAAAAAATGAAAAGTCAAACATAATCAATCGGTAAGAGCGGGCAGGGGACGCGTTTCTTCACCGTCGTCGGATCCCTTCTTTTTCTCTTCCTTTTTCGCCTTCTTTTCCTCTGCCTGAGCGGCTTTTTCTTCTTTTCTGGCCTTCTTTTCTTCGGCTTTTTCGATTGCCTGAGCGGCCTTCTTTTCTTTCTTCTCCTTCTTATCTTCGGCCTTCTCAACCGCCTGCGCTATGTTTTCGTGGCTGTTCTTGACAGAATCGAAGAATTTATTGTATCTGTCGCGCCATTTATCTGCATCCTCGCGCGAATACTTATTCGGCATAAACGGCTCGACTACCGTGAACTTGCCGAACCAGCCGATCAGTGTCATAAGCTGTGCCTTGAATTCTGGCATGTCGCCGAGCAGTTTGATTTTTTCTTTCAGCATGCCCGGGATTTTTGAAATCGGTATATTTCCCTCGAGCAGCATATCAAGCTCCTGTGAGGTGACAAGGCGGCGCGCAAAGATTTCGTTTATTTCATCCGCAGTAAAATAGGGCATAAGGTTTTTGAGAAGAGCTATTCGGCAGGCATCGAAGCCGACCTCTTTATAGAAATCTTTCTGGTATTCCCAGAGGTTCTCGGCATCGAAGAGCCTATTCTCATCCTTTTCAACAGCTCTTGCGAGAATAGCTGCGGCCTTGATTGAATAGGCAATACCCGAGCCTTTTACCGCATAGGTCATAAATGCCGAATCGCCTATTGCGGCGTAGCCGTCGGATACAAGCACGGCGAGCGGTTCGCGAACGGGAATGCGCGTGAATTTTCCGCCCTTAATAAGGTCCTTCCCCATCTGCGGATTTCTCAGGCTCAGCTTGTGAAGGCGGTCCGCAACCTTTGCAAACGGAATATCCTCAAAGTCGACTATCAGCACATCCACGCAGTTCTCTTCCGTGATAATCCAGGAGAAGCCTGTGTCGCTGTTTAGATAAATCTTGTATCTTTCACCCGTATTTTCATCGCATTCAACGCGCTCAAAGAACGCCCTGTAAGCGGTGATAAAATCGCAGAAGCCGATTTCATGATCGATTGCCGTATATTCGGGAAGCTGAGTTCTCAGCGGCGAGTCAATGCCGCATGAGTCAATCACAAGATCCGCATAGAAATCACCGCGCGAGGTTTTTATACCCGCAACTCTGCCGCCGAGCATAACGGGAGAGATGATTTCGGTTTCAAAAAGGAACTTCGCTCCTGCAACCTGCGCCAGCCCTTTGAGATAGGCAAAGAGGACCTTTCGATCAACCGTTATATTCTTATAGTTTTCGGGTGAGGGGGCTGTAATCGGCTCGATGCTTTCATCAAGCGGATAAAAGGTTATATCATTTCCCGGCGCGATGTAGCCGTTGGGAATATCTATGCCGGCGAAGTCCATAGCCGTGGCATCAAAGGAATCCTTCTGCTCGTGGCCGCATTCCTTTTCCCTGTTGCGCTCATAGACGGTTACATCGTGGCCTGCGAGGGCGAGCTTCTGAGCGGCGACAAGGCCGCCGACGCCTGCGCCCGCAATTGCGATAGTTGACATATTATCATCTTCCTTTTATACGGTAATGCCGCCGGAATTCCGACGGCAGGTATATTATTTCATTTTCGGCTCGGGTCCGTAGATGTTTCCGCCTTCGCTGTCTGAGCAGAGCCAGACAAGAGAAAGAATCACGCCGGCAATCGGGATCAGAAGCACAAACGTATACCAGCCGCTTCTGCCCGTATCGTGGAGCCTGCGGAACCATATGGCAAGAGAAGGAACAAACACGGCGAGCGAATAGAGGCTGTCAATAGTTGTGAATATATGCGAACCGGTTACTTTGATAAGAATTGCCAGAGCAATGCTGACAAGGATATTCAGCAGCACGATATACCAGTATTCCGCCCTGCTTGAACGGCCTTTGAAATCGATATAACGGGTGAAAAAGCTCCTTATAGCGTCGCCGAATGATGGATTCTTAACCGATTCCACCGGGTCGGTCTGAAAACTCTGCTGTTGCTGCTGATAATTGTAATTGCCCTCGTTTACCTGATTCTGCGACATGGCATAGGGCTGGTCATACCAGGTGCCCTGAGGCTTCGGCTTCACCGGCTCAGGCTCGGGAGTTGCCGAACCGAAAACTG
>CAMUZD010000273.1 GCA_947165115.1 uncultured Clostridia bacterium | reverse complement strand
GGTTGTCTGCGAGCATCCGCTCAAAGCGGAGCTTCCCGAGGAATGCGTCGGGCTTAAGAAATACCGCAGCTATAAATACGGGAAAACAGCCGTCACGATTTACAGAAAGGACTGATTGAATGAGAATTGCGGTCTGCCCCGGCACGTTTGACCCGATTACAAACGGCCATCTGGATATCATCAGAAGAGCCTCAAAGCTTTTTGATAAAGTCATCGTCGTTGTTATGGTGAATTTTCATAAACCGAACACATATTTCACCGCCTCCGAGCGTGTTGAGCTCATCGAGCGTTCAATCCCCGAAGACTTGAAAAACTGCGAGGTCGATATGTATGGCGGCCTGCTCGCGGAATACTGCCAGAAGAAGGGCGCATGCGCGATAGTCAAAGGCCTTCGCGCTGTTTCCGATTTTGAATATGAATTCCAGCAGGCGCTCATCAACAAGCATCTCAACCCCGAACTTGAAACGATATTCATGACCACCGATCAGAATAACATGTTCCTCTCGTCCAGCGTCGTAAAGCAGGTTTGCGAATTCGGCGGCGACGTTACGGAATTTCTGCCCGCGGCGGTCAGCGAGGATATAATCAAGAGGATTACAGAAAGGAGTCCGAATAAATGAATACGGATCAGCTTCTCAATCAGATAGAAGACATAATTGACAGCGGCTCAAAAACTCTCAGAGGCGGCAAAGTTGCCGTTGACGCAGAGGCGGTCAGAACCGCCATCGACGAAATAAGAGCCGGACTTCCCAAGGAAATCCAGCAGGCCAAAATCATTGTCGCAGACAGAAACAACATCCTTGCCAAGGCAAAGCAGGAGAGCGTAACGGTAGTTACCGAAGCTCAGGAAAAATCGAGAGCGCTCGTCTCCGCAGCCGAGGAAAAGGTCAGAAATCTCGTTCTCAAGACCGAAGATTACTGCAAGGGCAAGGTGGCCGAAGCGGATGCCGAGGCGCAGAAAATCATTGATAACGCCACATCCGACGGCGAAGAAATCAAATCGAAAGCCATGGAAGATGCCGCGAAGGCGGTTGAAACCAGCACGATAGTCATTGAATCGCAGAAGAAGGCAGATGAAATCTCCGCGGCCGCGGCTACTCAGGCAAAGCAGCTCATAGACGAGGCAAATCAGAAGGCGGACGCCATCATAAAGACCTCCATTGAGCAGGGCGAACTTGCCGAAAACCAGGCGAAAGAAAAGGCCGCCGAGATAGTCGACAAGGCGAATAAATGGTCCGCCGAAATCCGCCAGGGTGCCGCAGATTTTGCCGAGAAGGTTATGGGCGACGCCGATAAGGCAATCTCCTCAAGCCTTGCGCAGGTGCGCGCGGTTCATGCAAATCTCAGGAAGGTTACAGGCAAGGTCGGAGACGAGGAAGTGTCTTCGGTCGGCGAATAATATGAAAAACACCTATTTTGCAAAAACAAAATATTTCATCGTCGATATGGACGGCACGTTTTATCTCAGCGGCAGCATTATCGACGGCTCGATAGAATTCATAAACAAGGTCAGAGAAACCGGCAGAGACTTCTATTTCTTTACGAACAACTCCTCAAACAACGTTGAAGTATGCCGTGAAAGACTTGCCGGTATGGGCTTCCCGGTAGATGAAAAGCGCGTGATTATGTCAACTCACGTGGCGACGGATTACCTGAACCGTAACTATCCCGGCGCAAGGGTTTATCTGCTCGGAAACGAGCGCCTGACCGGCGATATGCAGAAGGCGGGAATAAACCTTGTGGATGAAAATCCCGATATAGGCCTGCTCGGATTCGATACGACGCTGACCTATGAAAAAATCTGGAAAGCCGCTAATTACATAGCTGACGGCGCTGTTTATATCGCCACTCATCCCGACGCAAACTGCCCGATAAAAGACGGATTTATGCCCGATACGGGTTCGATGATTGAGATGTTTGCCGCGTCAACAGGCAAGAGACCGCTCGTGCTCGGAAAGCCCATGGGAGCAACGGTCGATTACATCACCCGTTTTTTGGGATGCGAAAAGGATGAGCTCGCTTTTATAGGCGACAGACTCGCGACGGATGTCGCAATCGGCATGAATCACAATGTACCGAGCGTGCTTGTTTACAGCGGAGTCACCACCCCGGAAATGTATGATAAATCGCCTTTCCGCGCGACTCTCGCCGTCAAAAACCTCAAAGCACTTATTGAATACTTATAATGAAAAGCCGCCCTCAAGGCGGCTTTTTTGATTATTCTGTTATGATTTCTCCGATACAGGAGTCATTCTCTGCACCGGTAATTTTTACTTTTAGGGGTTTGCCGAATTCACATTTTCCGCTGACAACAACGGGCGTATAATTTGCCGTATAACCTTTGACAACGCCGTTGTGATTCTCTTCGGGAATGATTTCGAGAACTCTGCCGATCTGTGAATTAAGGTATTCCTGACGGATCTTTTCGCATTCGCTCATCATAATCTCGGCGCGGCGCTGTTTCTCTGCATTCTCAACCTGATCCGGCATATTTGCCGCAAGGGTTCCGGGCCTTCTCGAATAAGGAAAAACATGAACTTTTTCAAAGCGGATATGTTTTACGAAATCGAGCGAAATCTCAAAATCGCTCTGCGTCTCGCCGGGAAAACCGACCATGACGTCGGTCGTGATATTCACATCGGGGAATACCTCGCGCAGGCGCGAACAGAGATCCTCATACTCTACGCTGCTGTAATGCCGGTTCATCTTTTTGAGCGTCTTGTCACAGCCGCTCTGAAGCGAAATATGAAACTGCGGACAAAATTTGTCAATCTGCGAAAGCCCGGTTATAACCTTCTCGGTTATATGGTCGGGCTCGAGCGAGCCGAGACGCACCCTTTCAATTCCGTCAACCGAGGCGATTGTCTTCACAGCCTCGACGATATCGCTGCCGTTATCCGAGCCGTAGGCTGAGAGATTTATACCGACGGCAACGACTTCGCGAAAACCGTTCTTTGCGAGCTCACGCGTCTCCGATTCAATATCCTCAAGGGATTTGGACCTGACTCTTCCCCTCGCATAGGGAATAATGCAATATGAACAGAATCTGTTGCATCCGTCTTCAATTTTGATGACGGCTCTTGTTTTATCTAGATAGTTTGTGACCGCGAGGCCGCCGTATTTCTCGCCGATTTTATGCGGCTCGACAGCGAAAACACGCGATCTGTTACTGATAAACTGCATAATCAGGGCATAGATATCTGTATTCGTCTTATTTCCCATCACGATATCCGCCTCGGGCAGGTCGTTGCCCGTTTCGGGCGTTGCCTGAGCCATAC
>CAMUZD010000272.1 GCA_947165115.1 uncultured Clostridia bacterium | reverse complement strand
AGTTATTGTGCTGCTCATTTCCCCGGCAACGGGCGTTGGCGTGCTGATGTTTGTAACAATCGTCATTTCGCTTGTAGCCGCGGTAATAATCCACCGCGATCTGTTCGTTCCCGTATTGAAGGGAATGAAAAAAAGCAAATCCGCAGACGTTTCTGCAGAAGAAATCAAAGATCAACCGGAGGGAGATAATGAAGAATCATGAGAAAAGTATCAGCCGTAATTTCGCTTACTCTTGTTTTACTGTTCGCTTTATCGGCAGTTCCCTTCAAAGCAGATAAGCTCTTCGCCCCCGTAACCGAAGCAAAGGCGGAAACCGAGGATGTCCTGCTGACTCTCGAGCTCTGGTCCGATACGCATATCGGTTCAAAAAACGCTCAGCACTATCTTGAGAACGGCGTTGACACCATCAATTCGGAAGAAAACAAAGCCGACGGCATCATCGTTTCGGGCGATCTGACTACCGACGGCGCAGAGAGCGAATACAGAACTTTTTATGAAATAATGTCAAAAATCAACGGCCCGAAGCTTGTCACTGCCAACGGCAACCACGATTACGGCCAGACCAAGCCCAGAGATGAACACAGACCCGTAGCAATCCGCTACCGCAACCGCTATGTCGGCGTAGACACTCAAAAGGATTATTACAGCACCGATATCAACGGATATAAAGTAATCGTCCTCGGTGATGAGGGCAGCAAATTCAACGGCGCAGTTATCAGCGACACTCAGCTGAGCTGGCTGGCGGATGAGCTTGAGGAGGGAGCCAAAGACGGAAAGCCCTGTTTCGTTGTCTGCCACTGGCCTCTCAAGGGCGACCACGGCGAATGGTTCCTCTGGCCGATTATCCCCGGCGGCCATATCGATTCCAAGCCCACCAAAAAGATAAGATCCCTGCTCGAGCATTATAATAATGTATTTTATATCAGCGGACACCTTCACGCAGGTCTCAACGGCGAGCTCGCCCGCAGATTATTCAATTCCTGCTGCGTAAAGGAAAAGAACGGTGTCACTTATATAAGCGTCCCCTGCTTCGGCGAGGGCAACCGCTTCGGTGTAAGTGAAAAAGGAACCGGAATGCATGTAACGCTTACCAAAGATAAGCTGCTCATCGAAGGCAAGAATTATCTGACCGGTCAGAAATACAGCAAGTATGTCTATGAAATCGGCGTTTCGAATTATAATCCCCCAGAGAACACTCCGGCCGAGCCCGTAGCGCCCGAAACACCCGATGCACCTCAGAGCATTGAACTTCCCGAGCCCGACAAGACCGACAACATAGCGGCATAAATAATTAAGGCAGTGCTTATGCACTGCCTCTTTTTTATAGCTTTGCTTTTAATTCTTCGGCGTGTCTCTCGGCAAATTCCGCCGCCTGCTTCACCGTCTCCTCATCAAGCGGGCAGGGAATTCCGGCGCGTTCCAGCGTCTCAAAATATCCGTATTTCCCGCCTATGGAACAGAGTGTCAGGTAATCCTGCCAGGCATCGCCGCCCTCGGTCTGTTTCCGGTATAAATGAAATGCGCCGAGCTGAGCGAGAGCGTAATCGATATAGTAGAACGGATAGAGGAAAATATGCTGTTTCTGCATCCAGAATCCGCCGCTCTCAAGGAACTCGTTGCCGTCATAACTGCGCCAGGGCATATATTTTTTTTCGATTTCCTTCCAGTATATGCGCCAGTCCGCGGGAGCAGAGTCCGGATTTTCAAATACACGGTGCTGAAATTCATCGACAGAAACAAGATATGGAATCGTGCGGAAAGCCGAGCAAAAATGGGCGTATCTGTATTTATCCGCCTTTTCGCCGAAAAACTTCTCCATATAAGGATAGGCAAAATGCTCCATCGACATCGAATGAATCTCGTTGATTTCGCTGGTTGAGCCCGCGAGTTCGGCAACCGGCAGACGCCTTGAAGCATAATAGAACTGCAAAGCGTGGCCCGCCTCGTGAGTCCGCACATCCACATCGTCCGAAGTGCCGTTGAAATTAGAAAAAATAAACGGCGCGTTGTATTCGAGAAGAGTTGTGCAGTAGCCACCCAGATGCTTGCCCTCGCGGGTTTCAAGATCAAAGAGCTCATGTTCCGTCATGAATTCAAAGAATTCCTTCGTCTCGGGCGAAAGGTCTGAATACATTTCGCGGGCCTTTTCAACCAGCTCGGCAGGTGTGCCCTCCGGCTTGGCGTTGCCGTCAGGAAAAACAAGCGCTTCATCATACCAGCTGAGCTTTTCGAGTCCGAGCCGCTCCGCCTGCTCTTTATACATTTTTTCGCAGACGGGAACTATATACTTCCTGACCGCCTCGCGGAATTGCGCGGTCTTAGCCGCATCGTAATCGTATCTGCCGCGCGAGGAATAGATATAGTCAATGTAGCTCTCATAGCCGAGCTTTTTCGCTATTGAACAGCGCAGACGGACCATCTTGCCGTATTGTTCTTCCAGAGTCGGCGCAATCTTTTCATAGAGCTTCGACCATTCGGCGAATGCCGCCTGTCTCTCGGCGCGGTCGGTCGACTGCATGTGCCTGAGCAGGCCGTAAAAATTGCATTTTTCTCCCATAAATTCTACAGAGCAGTCCGCCGCGGCCTTTGAATAGGCGGTGCAGAGATTATTCTCTTTCACGGTCGCGGGAATTATCGCAGCCTTCTGCAGTTTCATCTGCATTTCGGCGTTTCTGAAAAGGTGCGAGCCGTATTCCTTCTCAAAATCGGTGCGGAAGGGACTCGCGAGCAGTGCTTCTATGCAGCCCTTCAATACGGGCATCAGCATCGGTAGCGCCGTATTGAAAAACTTCATTTCTTTCTCATAGAAGGCATCTTTTGTATTTATCGTATTTCTTATCTGAGCAGTGACATACTGAGTGCCCGCTTTGAATATAATTTCGTGAAAACGCAGGAAAACCTCATTTGCCTGCTCATAAGTCTCCGCTTTTTTGAATTCTCTTTTGCATTTCAGCAATGAGGCAACAAGCTGTGCTGCCTTCGGTCTCTCATATTTTATGTCTCTGAATTTTTCCGTATTTATCTCTCCCTTCGGCTGTTACATATATAATAGATTCTTGCACGGCGGTTGTCAACAATCCGCATTTATTTTTATTGCATTTATCCTTTTTACAAGTTATAATTGATATGAAAAGGAGGAATCCTATGAGTAACAGAATCTACGGCGCGGACAATGCTCCGCTCAAAATCCAGTTTATAACCGACGTTCACTATTATGCGCGCGAAAACGGTATTGAAGGCCCCGCCTATGAAAAGGAAGAGGCCAAGAGCCAGCAGGTCATCAAAGAC
>CAMUZD010000271.1 GCA_947165115.1 uncultured Clostridia bacterium | reverse complement strand
AACAACTTCGTCCATGATGAACAGTGCGCCGTATTTGTCGCAGAGCTCACGAACGCCCTTATTATAATCAAAGTCAACGGGTCTTGTGCCGCTTTCGGGGCCTACGGGCTCAACGAGAACAGCAGCTGTGCCGCCGCGGAGTTTGTTGACTTTGAGCATCTGCTCGAGCATACCGAGGTCATTGGGTCTGACTTCGTCGGTGGTGCTGTAAGCGCCTCTGGGAATACCGAAGGATTCAAGGAAGCTTCTTGAGCCGGGAATCTTGAGACCGTAAACCATCTGATCGGACCAGCCGTGATATGCGCCGCCGACTTTGATGATTCTCTTGTTCTTGGTAGCGTTACGGGCTACGCGGATGGCAGCCATAACGGATTCGGTGCCTGAGCCGAGCATACGGAACATTTCGCATGCGGGCATATGCTTATTGATTTCTTTTGCAAGAAGAAGCTCTGCCTCGTGGAAAAGACCGGTTACGGGGCCGCATTCATTTATAAGCTGAATTGCCTTCTCGCGAACGGGACCGTAGTTGCTGCCGAGGATGGTCGGGCCGCCTGCCTGAAGGAAGTCAAAATACTTGTTGCCGTCGATATCATAGAGATATGCGCCCTCTGCCTTGGTCATGCAGATGGGGAACGGATAGTTGAACGCAAGGTTGTGCTGAACGCCGCCGGGGATGAATTTCTTAGCCTCGGTGGTGATTTCCTTTGACTTTGCGCACTTGGTCTCGAAATAGGCGAGATCCTTTTCGAGCTCTTCGTCATTTACGCAGTAAATGGGCTGAGAGGTGAGATAATGAAGCTTGTTGTAGATAGGCTGTGCGGGTGACCAGTTTTCGATTGCGTAACCGTTACTCATTGATTGTTTCCTCCTGATTTCTGATAATTTTAATAAACTGCCGTATTTTATCATTGATTTCGGCGGGATCATTGAAATTCTCTTTATCCGCGAATTTCTGGAAGATAAGGCCGAAATAAGCTCCAATAAACAGTGAGGCTATATCCTTCTCGCTGAAGGCGGTGAGAAGCTTCTCATAGCCGCCCTTGCCGATTTCCGCGGCAATCAGGGCAAGAACATCGGAGACGCTGCTGTCGCCGGCGAACATAAGATTCTTCATAAGAAGCTGGCCCATGACATAGGGATATTTGCAGGTATCCTCGGTGAGCTGGGTGAAGAGAGCGTCGATATCGGTGCCGTTTTCGGTGCGCGAAGCGTTGATGATATCGTCTATCTCCTCGTTTGCAATCTGCGAGAGCAGGTCATCGAGAGAATCAAAATGGGTGAAAAAAGTGGAGCGGGAAACATCTGCTCCCTCGGCGATTTCTTCAATCGTCACATTGCCTACGCCGTGCTCCTCAAAGAGCATCTTGGCGCTGTGCTTGAGCGCGCGGTGCGTGGCTTCGCGCTTTCTTGACTGTCTGGTCTTTTCCATATATCTTCCGGCTCATGCCGTTCCTTTCTTATTATAGCAACATTATAGCAAAGGAGTTCTGAATTGTAAAGTGTTTTTTATACTCAAGTCCAAAAATAAACATAAATCTACTTTTTGCACAAAAAATCGCCCTGTTTTTGTTCAACAGGGCGAAAGGAATTATCTGATTTACGCTTTTGCTTCCTTTTTGACAAAGAAACCGGTGAAGTTGAGAATAAAGAGCAGGATGTATGCGGCGGTCATCGGGATATTC
This sequence comes from uncultured Clostridia bacterium, assembly GCA_947165115.1. Taxonomy (GTDB): domain Bacteria; phylum Bacillota; class Clostridia; order Oscillospirales; family Acutalibacteraceae; genus CAG-177. The sequence goes on along the minus strand of CAMUZD010000271.1, from coordinate 1,616 downwards.
TCGATAACTGCGCTCTTGAAGCCGGCAACCGTAAGCACGGCGAGCGCAACGAGAACGAGGCCGAAAGCTATCAGCGCGCCGAGGAATTTCCCCTTCTCCTTGACAGCCTTGCTGAAAAGGAAGAATACGAGCGGCATCGAGCAGAATGCTGCGAATACGACAGCGCCGAGCCAGTGGCCGAGGCAGCGCATGACGGTAAAGTCTTTTTCAACGCCGTAGGACGGGCAGTTGACCGTAATGAAAATACCGAGAGAACCGAGCGAGCCGAGGATGACGCCGACTTTGTTGTTATAGTCAAATTTGCGGTATGTATACATCGTATTCATGAAGATTGAGGCCGATGCGAATACCGCCCATCCCCTGAAGTGCCAGGGATATTCTAGGCCGGTCATGCTCGCGGTGATGAAGGTCAGCTTATCGTGGAAGGTTGCCTGAGTCACAACGCCGTCCTTGACTATCGTTACATCAAAGAAACCATACCAGTTGATATAGAGGCAGCCGAAGATAAGCATGATAAGGCAGGCAACGGTGATGCCCTTGCCAAGCGACTGCGCGTAGAGAATCTTTGAAATATAGAAGATGAAGAGCAGCATGCATGCGCAGGAGACGATAACCCAGACGGGGAAGAGCCAGTGCTTGCCGATCATACCGGTAATATCGGGCTGAGTGTAATAAGGATAATAGCCGCTTATCTGACGGGCAGCCTCCTTCTCATAGTGAAATAGAATGATATCCTTCATATAGAAGGTCATCCATGCGCCGTAGGCCGCGGTTATGACGAGCCACATTATCGCATAGAATCTGGGCATTTTTCTCTGCTGAAGTTCAGACATAATTATCTCCTCCTTGAATATCTTTTAACCGCTTAAATCAGCGGAATAAAGAACAGCCAGTAGTCGTTGCCGCCGAAAATTCTGCCGAAAAGATCGCTTATCCATTTCATTATCTTTTCGAGAACGGGAAGAAGCTTGTATTTGACAAATGAACTGTCGGCGTTTTTATCGAGCATCTTCGCCTTCTCCATGGCGGTATAGAGTTTCTGCTCGACTTCATCCGTCTCGCTCTGCGACCAGACGCGTTTGGCGAGCAGAGCCTTCGCCTCGGCATACGCTTCGTCAACAGCCGCGTTCTTTCCGGCGTAATCCTTTTCATCATATCTGCGTATCAGGCTCTCGACCTGAGCGAGATTTCTGTATTCATTGAACTGCGCGTAGCCGCCGTTTTCGTTTCTCGCATCCTTTATTGATTTATCGGTGAGAAGGGCGACGCACAGGCCGATTACGTCATTGACGGCGCTCCGGAGCTTAAGATGGCTCTGATTCTTGACAAAGAAGGTCTTGTCGGGCAGAGCGCAGGTGCCGGCGTCAACAAGGCGGTCCGGATCGATATATGATTCGTCAATTGCGGGGGTATAGCTGCTGTCAAACGGCTTTCCCTTTTCGGCGAAGGTTGCTCCGACCGAGGTCGAGGTCGCCTGAATTATTTCATCGGAACTCAGTTTGAAATGCTCGACCGCCGCGGGCAGTTCGAGATTGTAGCCGGTCACGCAGAAGATATCTACGCCCTGCTCGTTGAGAGAGCGAATTCTCTCCTTTGCGCCGAGCTGGATATTATAG
>CAMUZD010000270.1 GCA_947165115.1 uncultured Clostridia bacterium | reverse complement strand
ACCCTCCTCATCGTGATGTTCTTCGCTGTCATCCTCTTCAATCGCACCGAGCAGCGCTTCATGGACACAGTTTAACGCTCTGGAGCGTTAAACTATGGGAACGTTTTTGTTTCTCGCAAAGACTAAGGACAACTCCGACGGAGTTTATATGTCTAATTATTCCATCCTTTAGTGAGCATGCTCCCAAGAATGTCATAATTAACCATTGCAGGCATCGCCTGTTGTCCTTAGTTATGCAAAGAGCCAAGGCGCTTCTTCGTTCAACTCGAAGCTTACGCAAAGATATTTTATTATGACAGAGAATGAACTAGCTAAACAGGTAATAGACTTGTGTATAAAAATACATAAGGTCTTAGGTCCAGGATTATTAGAGTCAGCCTATGAAGACTGTATTGCATATGAGCTAAAACAAAAGAACATTTCTTTCCAACGCCAAGTGGGGGTACCATTAGTGTATGCGAAGAAGAATGCGACCTTGTTATTCTGCCGGTTGAAAACAGCTATGCGGGCGAGGTAGGAAAAGTTACGGATCTGATGTTTTCCGGCCCTTTATATGTGAACGGGGTTTATTCACTGCCTGTCAGCCATAATCTAATAGGTACACAAGGCGCATCGCTTGAGGGAATTGAAGCGGTAATCAGCCATCCGCAGGCACTGGCGCAATGCGAGAAATATATAAAGGCGCACGGCTGGAAAACAATTGAAGCTCCGAGCACGGCGGGCGCGGCCCAGACTGTATCGGCCAACGGCGATCCCACCCTCGCGGCAATAGGCAGCGTTGAATCCGCAGAGATAAATTCGCTCGATATTCTCGCTTATGATATAAATGAGAGCAAGGACAATACGACAAAATTTGCGGTATTCTCAAGATCTTACATTCCCGAGATTCCTCTCAAAAAAAGCGCGGAATTCATTATGATGTTTACGGTCAACGACGAGGCGGGCGCTCTGGTAAAAGCCCTGAGCGTTATCGGCAAACACGGCTTCAATATGAAGGCGCTGCGCTCAAGACCCGTCAGAGAAAAGGCGTGGCAATACTATTTCTATACTGAAATCGAGGGTGATGACGGCTCCGATCAGGCAAAGGCAATGATAGCGGAGCTGACTGCCCAATGCGAAACAATCCGTATAATCGGGCATTTCAATGAAAGCGGTGCATGCGATGACAATTAAAGCAAACGGCTACGATATTATAATTGAAAAGGGCTGTCTTGACAGAGCGGGCGATTATCTGCCTGCGGACAGAAAGGCGCTTGTCGTTACAGACAGCGGTGTGCCGGCGGAATACGCGCAAAAGGTTCTTTCCTTCTGCGCAGAAGGCTCGATAATAAAGACCGTTCCTCAGGGTGAGGAGAGCAAGAATTTCGATAATCTCAAGGATTTGCTCAGGACAATGCTTGAAGCGGGCTTCACAAGGCGCGACTGCGCTATCGCGGTCGGCGGCGGAGTAGTCGGCGATTTATCGGGATTTGCGGCGAGCATTTATATGCGCGGAATTGATTTTTACAATATTCCGACCACCCTGCTCTCGCAGGTGGATTCCTCGGTCGGCGGCAAAACCGCGATTGATTTTGAGGGCTTCAAGAATATCGTAGGCGCGTTTTATCAGCCTAAGCTCGTGCTGATAGATGACAATGTGCTCTCCACCCTGCCCCGTCGCCAGCTCAATAACGGCCTTGCCGAAGCGCTTAAAATGAGCATGACAAGCGATAAGGAATTATTTGATATTTTTGAAAACGGTGATCCATACGGGAATATAGACACCGTAATTGAGAAGTCGCTCCTCATCAAAACAGATGTGGTAAATAAAGATGAAAAAGAACAGGGACTTCGCAGGGTTCTGAATTTCGGGCACACCATAGGCCACGGTATCGAGGCAGAGCAGGGCGGCGCGCTGTATCACGGCGAATGCGTCGCAATCGGTATGATTCCGATGTGCTCATCCGGAACTGCGGAAAGGCTTAAAAAGATTCTCGCAAAACTCGGCCTGCCTTCATATTGCGGGGGCGATGCGGAGAAGGTTTATGAAGCTATGCTCCACGATAAAAAGAGTTCGGGAGAAAATATCACGGCGGTATTCGTCGATGAACCCGGCTCATTCAGATTTGAAAGCGTTGCTCCAGAAACATTGAAAGAAAAAATCCAGACGGTCGTCAGGGGGAAATAATATGAAAAACACATTCGGTTCAAGTATCGCGGTCACGCTATTCGGCGAGAGCCACGGCGATTATATCGGCGCGGTCATTGACGGCCTCGCTCCCGGTATCGCGGTCAACGAGAAATTCATATTCTCACAGCTCGCTCTGCGCAGACCTGCAGGGAAAACGGGCACAAAGAGAGTTGAAAAAGATAAATTCAGCATAGTCAGCGGTGTTTTTGAAGGCAGAACCACGGGTACTCCCCTTTGTATCATCATTCCCAATGAAAATGTAAAGAGCGCGGACTATGAACTTTCATCGTTTATTCCGAGACCCGGTCACGCTGATTTCACCGCGAATAAGAAATACCACGGCTTTGAGGATTACAGAGGCGGCGGTCATTTCAGCGGCAGACTCACTGCGGCGCTCGTCGCGGCGGGTGCTATAGTGATTGACGCCCTCCGTCAGAAGGATATATATATCGGCACTCATATTGCCAGATGCGCCAAAATCAGCGACAGACATTTCAGGAATCTTAAAGAAGATATTGATTACCTTAATAAGCAGAAGTTCGCGGTGCTCGATTCCGCAAAAGCAGAGAGCATGCAGAAAGCAATCAAAGCAGCGGCAGCTCAAGGCGACAGCGTCGGCGGAATTCTGGAGACCGCAGTCACAGGTCTTCCCGCAGGCGTCGGCGAGCCCTGGTTTGACACTCTCGAAGGTGTGCTCTCCCACGCGCTGTTTTCAATCCCCGCCGTAAAGGGAATACAATTCGGCAACGCCTTCAAAGATATAGACCTCAGAGGCAGCGAATACAATGATGCTTTTATAATCAAAGACGATAAAGTTCAGACAAAGACTAACAAGAATGCCGGCATAAACGGCGGAATCACAAACGGTATGCCCATCATATTCTCGCTCGCAGTAAAGCCTACTCCTTCTGTTTTCACAGAGCAGAAATCGGTTGACCTGATGCAGATGAAGGAGACAACGCTGAAGATTTCGGGCAGACACGATCCTGCAATCATTCACAGAGCAAGAGTAGTCGTTGACTCCGTGACGGCACTTGTTATCGCCGATATGCTCGCGCAGAGATACGGCACCGATTATTTGGGAGAATGATATGAGAGCGGAAATTTTACCCTCGCGCCTCAGCGGAAAAGTCACGGCTCCC
>CAMUZD010000269.1 GCA_947165115.1 uncultured Clostridia bacterium | reverse complement strand
AACCATGCCTATATGACGGGAGCGCATATTGACTGCGCAGAACAGCTCGCCGAAGTTGACAGCGAGGAATGCCATAGCAACCGCATTGAGGCACATATTGTTATTAGCATCGGTAGCGCCCCAGATTGCGCTGAGCTTTGCGCCGGGATTTGCGTAGAAGAAACCGATTACATAAGCAGCAATCTCGATTGCGGCAAGATAGATGCCCTGCCAGACCATATCGAAGCCTGCGCCGCCCGAGAAAATGCCGTCGGTTGTAGCGCGCGGTTTACGGCGCATCAGGTTGCCTTCGGCCTTTTCCATACCGAGGGCGAGGCCCGGGAGCGAGTCGGTAACCATATTGACCCAGAGAAGATGAATCGGGCCGAGAATCGTGAAATTGAATATGGTTGAGAAGAACATTATGAGCACTTCGCTCATATTGGTTGAAAGCTGGAACTGGAGAACCTTGCAGACATTGTCGTAAATCTTTCTGCCCTCTTCGACAGCGTTTACAATCGTTGCAAAGTTATCATCCGCGAGCACCATATCGGATACGCTCTTGGTAACGTCGGTACCCGTGATACCCATGCCGATACCGATATCGGCGGATTTGATTGAAGGAGCGTCGTTGACGCCGTCGCCGGTCATGGCGGTAACCATTCCGCGGGCTTTCCATGCCTTGACTATTCTGGTCTTATGCTCGGGCTGAACGCGGGCATAGACGGAGAATCTTGTAACTTCTTCAACAAGCTCTTCATCGGTGAATTTATCGAGATCTGCGCCGAGAATTGCTTCGCTCGGATCGGTGATTATACCGAGTTCCTTGCCGATAGCAACCGCAGTATCTCTGTGGTCGCCCGTAATCATAACCGGGCGGATTCCGGCTTCGCGGCACTCATCGATAGCCGCCTTGACCTCGGGTCTGACCGGATCAATCATACCTGTAAGGCCGATGAAGACAAGATCTTCTTCAAGGCCGGCAGGCTCAAATGACGCGGGAACTGAATCATATTTACGCATAGCTACGGCAAGAACGCGAAGGGCTTTATCAGCCATAGCTTTGTTGCTGGTGACTATATCCTGCTTAACTGCCTCGGTAAACGGAACCGTTTCGCCGTTTATCAGAGCATACTTACAGTGATTGAGGACTACATCGGGAGCGCCCTTGGTATACTGAACAATACCGTCCGCGGTCTGATGAATGGTGGACATCATCTTTCTGCCCGAGTCAAACGGTGCTTCGCCCACGCGCGGATTTGCGGCGACGAGATCGTTTTTATTGAGAGAAAGAGTATTCGCATAAGCGACAAGCGCGGCCTCGGTCGGCTCGCCTGTAACCTTGCCTTCGCCGTCTATCTGTGCATCGCAGCAGAGCGCCATTGCGGTAGCAATAAGATTTTCATTATCGCCGTAGTGATCGACTACGGTCATCTTGTTCTGAGTCAATGTTCCGGTCTTATCCGAACAGATAATCTGCGTGCATCCGAGTGTCTCAACAGCGGTGAGCTTGCGGATAAGAGCCTGGCGTTTACTCATGGCTGTAACGCCGATTGAAAGGATAATGGTAACAACTGCAGGCAGACCTTCGGGAATTGCCGCAACCGCGAGAGCGATAGCGGAAATGAAGGTAGCCAGAGCGGCGTTGCCGAAATGGCCCCATGTGAAGCCGCCTTTTTCGGTGAAAATGGTTTCAACAAGGCCGACTACAAATACAAGAATCGATATTCCGATAACGAGCTTGGTGAGGAATCTTGAAAGCTCAGCCATCTTAATTTGGAGAGGAGTCTGTTCCTTCTCCGCCTGTGAAAGGGCATCGGCAATTTTGCCCATCTCGGTATCCATACCGATATCGGTGACAACTGCCTTACCTCTGCCGTAAACGACTACCGAGCCGCTGTAAAGCATATTCTTACGGTCGCCGAGGGGAACCTCACTGTTGCCGTCTTTACACATAAGGACATCAACGCATTTTGAAACGGGAACAGATTCGCCGGTCAGCGCGGCTTCCTCAGCCTTGAGGGAATGGCTCTCGATAATACGGCAATCCGCGGGAACGGCATCGCCTGCTTCAAGAATAACAACATCTCCGATAGTGATATCTTCGCTCTTGATAACGACAACCTCTCCGTCGCGAAGAACGCGACTGGTGGCGGCGGTCATCTGCTTGAGGGCATCCATTGCGGCTTCCGCCTTGCTCTCCTGAACAAGGCTCATTATCGTATTGATAATGACAACGACAAGGATAACAAGAACATCTGCAAAGTCAATCAGCTTAAAGCCGTTGCCTGCCTTGACTGCTTCAAATACCGCTACGCACGCCTGAATCAAAGCCGCAATAAGCAGCATGATAATCATCGGATCGGCAAGAGAATTCAAAAATTTTTTGAACAAGCTCTCTTTTTCGGCTTCCTTGAGCTTTTTTCGGCAATTCTCTTCTCCGCCTCGGCGGAAGTCAGACCGTTCTCGGTGGTATTCAGCGTTTCGAGAACTTTTTTGTCTTCTTCAAGATAATACTTCATCAGCATCTCTCCTTCATTAATCAAGACCTCTAACACAGCCGTAGCCATGTTAAAGGTCTTGCTTGCATACAAAATGCTCCTGCTGCCAGCCATAAGGCGGTTGTTGACAGAAGGACGTAAAGCTACTCCCCCCTAACAAAGGGGTCTTTACTATTACTTGAGTATTATAATCTATTTTATAAATTTTTTCAATCTTTTTTTCTCCAGGAAAATGTGCCGGCAGCAAGTTCAAGCACCGTATCCCCGCCGTCTTCAAATACATATCCCGCGGGAGCCCTGATTATACCTTTTGCTCCGGCGGGGACTTTGAGACTGAGCACTGCGCCGGATTCATTTTTATCCCAGCGCACTTCGATTCTGCCGCAGGGAGCCTCATAGAATGCCTCGGCAAATTCCACAGGCACATTGAAATCGGGGCGGATGACAAATTCATCGGCGGATGTGTTACCGGGATTTACCTCAATACCAGCAACCTTCTGAATAAACCAGCTTTCGATATCACCGAAGAAATGATGATTGAGGGAATTCGCCCAGTCGTGATCCTCGTCAGGCTGAAAATCCTCGGGAAGAGCGGTAAGCCCTCTGCGGACAAACATACCGTAAGAGGGATAGTCGGTGCGGGTAATCATCTTGTATGCGAGCGCACCTTCTCCGAGATCGGAGAGAACATGGAAAACAACGCGCATTCCAATCATACCGCAGTCAATCTTATCCCCGCCCTCATGGATGATATCAAGGAGAACTTTCGAGGCTTTTTCTTTTTCATCGGCATTGAATATGCCGTAATAAATGCAGATTGCCTGAGCTGTCTGACATCGGGGA
>CAMUZD010000268.1 GCA_947165115.1 uncultured Clostridia bacterium | reverse complement strand
ATCAAAGGCGAGAAGGATGTTGAAACTATCTGCATCGCACTCGATACGGTCAGGGACTATGAATTCATGGGTATATATCATAAGGATATGACCGGCACTGTTCAGAACAGCAGGGAAGTATCCGAATTCGTTCACAAGGCGGGTGAACTCTGCGGGCTCGATATTCCGTATGAGAATCTGTTCTTCGGTTCATCCGATGCCGCGGCGATGAGCCAGGCGGGTCTTAAAGCGACCTGCTTCGCGGCGATGGATCCCGCACCCGCGCGCTATTATCTTGAACTCAAGACCATTGAGGCGGGCGTTGACCTCGTTCTCAACTGCGCGTTCCTGTTTGACGAAGAAGGACTTAAATAATAAGCATTATTATAAATCCTGAAAGGGGATAATAACGTGAAAAAGACTGTTATCTGCGCTGTTTCCTTTATGCTGGCCTTAGCCATGCTTTTCTGCCTTGCGGGCTGCGATTTCACGGGCAATGAAGGGGAGACCACGACCACGATAAAAGCGAAGACTCCTCTGCCGACCGATATCACGACCTCACTCGACGAAAACAGCAGCGTCGTGACCGATACGCAGTACACTCCCGAAAAGCTCAAAGAGAACACCGCCACGATATTTGAATATTTCAATGTTCATATCAACGAACTCAAGGATATCAAGGCGAGCGTAAATATGAGCAGGGACAAGAGCATCAGCCGTATTGAAGAGACGAAGATTGGCAAAGACGAAAACGGCAATGAAACCGAGGAGACCGAGCGCCTTCCCTACAGCGAAAACGACTATGTAAACATCGCGATAGACTCCCTCAAGGATTATATGCTCAATGAGGACGGGGCCGAGGTTGAATACGGCGGCGACCTCAAGGGCTTCCTGCCCGTAAAGGGTGAGGATTTTGTCAGCAGACTCACTCTCGAAGATGTGGAGAGCGCTACCTGCGTTGACCGCGACAGCGAGAGAACAATTACGGTTACTCTCAAGAGCCCCGCGCTGCCCGAAACGCTTGAAAAGGCGTATGATATGGGCAACGTCGACGAGGTAATGAAGGGCTTTGAAGAAGCAAATCAGTATATGACAGTCGATAAGCCGACGCTGGTCTATGATAACTGTCAGATTATCATCAGGGCGGATATTGAAACCGACGAAATCACATCGATAGAATATATCAAGAATATCAATGTCAAGACTTCGGTAACGGGTGTGGGCAAGCTCGAGAGCATCGGCAATGTTCCCGTTCAGCTCTGCTACCGCGATTCGGTCAGATACTCGATTGACCGCACAGACCCCTCCGCGCCGACAACAATGCCTCAGTAAAAGACGACAAAGTAAAACGCTCATCCGTTTGGATGAGCGTTATTTTTATTCACTTAAAACAGCTTGTCTGCCGCCTTTTCAATCTGTTTTTCCGTCAGTCCGGCTGACAGCAGAAAGCCGTTTGTTCCGCCGTATTCGCGGTCAATGTATTTAAGCGTATCCTCAATGTATTCGCGCCGTGACTCGAGGCGGGAAACATCCTGCTCCCAGATAAGTCCCGTGTTATCCGCGATTTCCTTTTCGATAAACGGTCTCAGATATTTGTATGAGAGGCAGTAATCGGCTATTATCGCTTCTCTGCCGACTCCCGCCGCCCCGAGCAGGAGAGCAGTGACGATACCGGTCCTGTCCTTGCCGAGAAAGCAGTGATAAAGAAACGGGGAATCGCATTCGCCGATGAGCGTGAAGAGCTCGCGGTAGCCGTCTCTGAAGCCGTCGAGCGACATCGCGTACATTTTCCATATCGGCAGGCGCGTATCATTGAGCGAGGGATTCGCTTCAAGCAGCGGAATATTATAATAAACGAAATCCGCATCCGATTCAAAATAAGACGGCGCTTCGGCCGCCTCATTTTTGCCTCTCAAATCAAATATTGTTTTTATGCCGAGATTTTTCAGCATTTCAATATCGGAAGGCGCGGGATTTTTCGGAATTCCGCATCGCAACGCCCGTCCGGGGGCCGTAATTCCGCGCGGGCAATCATATCCGCCGAGGTCGCGGCAGTTCACGATATTGCCGGGATTGTAAACCGTCATCCTTCGATATCCTTGAGCGCGTCGAGCTCGGTCTTGTCAACCTTTATCTGAGCGTCTTTTATGACCTTGACATCTTTTCTGCCGTATGTCTTCGGGATTCCGTTCGGATTGCTGTCAAGGAGCACCTTTATCTTTCCGGTAAGCAGAGAAATCTCGGTTACGGTGCCTTTGCCGTCGGCAGTTCTGACTATCGCGCCGGGCTTCGGGGTGATTTCAAGCAGATGGTCGTATGCCTCCTGCTCATATTTGAGGCAGCACATAAGTCTGCCGCAGGCGCCGCTTATCTTGCCGGGATTCAGCGAGAGTCCCTGCTCCTTTGCCATCTTGATTGAAACGGTCTGGAAGTTTCCGAGGAAGCTGCTGCAGCAGAACGGTCTGCCGCATATACCCAGGCCGCCTATCATCTTCGCCTCATCGCGCACGCCTATCTGGCGAAGCTCGATTCTGGTCCTGAAAACGCCGGCCAGGTCTTTGACAAGCTCTCTGAAATCCACTCTTCCGTCGGCGGTGAAATAGAATATAATCTTGCCCCTGTCAAAGGTATATTCGACGTCGACGAGATTCATCTCGAGGCCGTGCGCCTCGATTTTTTTCCTGCAGATTTCCTCCGCTTCAATCTCTTTCTTTTTATTTTCCTGATAGATCTTGATGTCGCTCTCGCTCGCGGGTCTGATAATCTTTTTAAGCGGTTTAACTATCTCGCTGTCGCTGACATCCTTATTTTCGATAGCGACCTCGCCGCATTCGATTCCCCTGACTGTTTCGACTATCGCGTGGTCGCCCTTTGCGAATACCGCGCCGTCGGGGTCGAAATAATAGACCTTGCCTATATCCTTGAAACGGATTCCTACAATCTCTGCCATAATTACTCCTGTTCATTCGAGGCGCTTCTGAAAAGCGTGCACAGCCTCGTTATTGTTAAATTGAGATTTGCGTTCATATTGAGCGCTTCGGTAAGAATATTCACATCGTCAACCAGCTTCAGCAGAGCCCTGCGTGAAAGCTTTGAGGCGAGTATTGAGCACGGGTCGGCGGGGTCTGCCTCTTTTGCCGAATACTTTACTCTGAGCGCGCCGACGAATATCTCTGCCATAAGGGGCAGGGCGGCTTTGAGCAGATCGCCGTTTTTATCGAATACGCCCGCCGCGCGCACGATTTCAAAATGATTTGCCGAAACTATCGCCTCGGCCACACTCTCCGCCGCGGCATAGGCCGTCTCGCGCGGTATTGCCTCGTTATTGTCGCTCGCTTCGCCGGAGAGGGTAT
>CAMUZD010000267.1 GCA_947165115.1 uncultured Clostridia bacterium | reverse complement strand
CTCGATCTTCAGGATGAGCTTCAGACCCTCTACACCTCCGGCACCGTCTTCCACGCCTTCCTCGGCGAAAAGCTTCCCGACTGGAAAGCGGCGGCAGATCTCGTCCGCAAGATTGCAGAGAATTACAAGCTCCCGTATTATACTCTTTCCCCGACCTATTCCGTATGTAAGGATCACGGCTATATTCAAGGCGAGCACTTCACCTGCCCGGATTGCGGAAAGAGCGCGGAAGTCTATTCGAGAATCACCGGTTATTACCGACCTGTCCAGAACTGGAACGACGGCAAAGCTCAGGAATATAAAGACAGAAAGATGTATACCAAAGAGGGCAGCCATTTCCATCCTCACGAGGCCGCCTGCGCCTGCTGCGGCGACAGCACCGCACAGACCGCCGCTCTGCCCGACGGTATCTACCTCTTCAAGACCCCGACCTGCGCAAAGTGCAAGATAGCTATTCCGAAGCTTCAGGAGGCGGGTATTGAATTCAAAGAGATCAACGCCTATGAGAATGAAGAGCTCGCGATTGCGCTCGATATCCGCACCGCTCCCACTCTCGTTGTTATCTCAGACGGAAACGTTCAGCTCTATCCCGATCTCGCTGCGGTTCTCAGCTTTATCGAAAACGTAAAGAAGGCATAAGATGCATGATATAATCGTTGTCGGCGCGGGCCCTGCGGGGCTCACCGCCGCAATATATGCCCGCAGGGCGAACAAGACGGTGCTCGTTATTGAGAAAAGCACCTTCGGAGGTCAGACCACCTATTCCCCCCAGATTGAGAATTATCCCGGCTATGTCACGATGAGCGGTAATGAATTTGCCGACAAGCTCGTTGAGCAGGTTATTTCTCAGGGCGCGGATATAGAGATGGAAACCGTGCTTTCTGTTAAGGATAACGGTGAAACTAAGACGGTAGTCACCGATAAGGGCGAGCACGAAGCCAAGGCAGTCATCATAGCTGTCGGCGTAAAGCACAGACAGACCGGTCTCCCGAATGAAAACGAGCTGGTCGGCAGGGGAATATCCTATTGCGCAACATGCGACGGTGCTTTTTACAGAAACAAGACCGTGGCTGTGCTCGGCGGCGGAAATTCCGCTCTGCAGGAAGCAATTCTGCTTTCGGGCTTATGCGAGAAAGTCATCGTTATTCAGAATCTCGATTTTCTCACCGGCGAAGCAAAGCTCGTCGAGAAAATTGAGAGCAAAGAGAATGTCGAAGTAATCACCGGTACTGTTATCTCTCGTCTTATCGGCGACGATGAGCTTAAGGGGCTGACCCTTCGCAAAGCGGATACCGGCGAAGAATCGGAGCTTGCCGTAGACGGTCTGTTTGTCGCAATCGGTCTTGAGCCCGATAACGACAGATTCTCCGAGCTCGCGAAGCTCAATGAATACGGCTACTTTGACAGCGACGAAACCTGCACCACCGCCACCGAAGGAATTTACGCGGCAGGGGACTGCAGAAGCAAATCCATAAGGCAGATTACAACTGCCACGGCAGACGGCGCTGTTGCCGCCCTCGCTGCGTGTAAATATATAGACAGATAAAATACGGGCCCTCTCATCTGAGAGGGCTTTCGGTCTTAAAATATCATACTTGATAAACAGGTGATTCCGGATGAACAGAATAATTTCATTCTTTCTCGCAATCATAGCTTTCTTTACCAATCTGTTTTCGGGGGTGTTCAATACGAAAGAATTATTCAGAAATGATTATAATATCCCGGCTGACCCCGTTCCATATTCGCGAATTGATACCGTGCCGAAAGAAGATTGGGCCGCGAAGTATATATGGGATTCATCAGACTGCGCAGAAGAAAATGTTTGGATGTGCATGAGGAAGAGTGTCGATATCTCTTCCGTTCCCTCTTCTCTGACCGCTTTTATTTCCGCCGATTCAAGATACTGGCTCTATATAAACGGCGAAAATGTTGTTTTTGAGGGCTCTGTCAAAAGAGGACCGACAGTTGACGGCAGCTACTTTGATTCGGTTGAAATCGCTCCGTATCTCAGAAACGGCAGGAACATAATCTGTGCTCTTGTCTGGTATTGGGGAAAGAATACGAGCTTTTCAAATACGGACAGCGGCAGCGCCGGCTTCCTATTTGAAGCAGGGGATATTATATCCGACTCCGGCTGGAAGGTGTGCCGCCATCCGGCTTATCTTAAGGATAACGGCATTTCACAGCCGAATTACAGACTGCCCGAATCGAATATATATTATGACGCTGGGAAGGAAATCGGCGACTGGCTTTCTTCCGGCTTCGATGACAGCTCCTGGCAGAATGCCACCGAATACGGCACGGGCGGATGCGCTCCCTGGGGCAGGCTTTATCCGCGCGGAATCCCTCTTCTTAAGGATTTCGGCCTGAAGGACTATCTTAATTCTGCCGAATATAAAGGACGCACGATGCTTGTCAAGAAGCTGATAACCCTTGATATTCCTTATAATGCGCAGTGTACGCCTTATCTGAATGTGGAATCAAAAGCCGGCAAAATGATAAGAATCGTGACTGAGAACACCTGGGTCGGCGCCGTCAGTGATACATATATAACTAAAGACGGCGAGCAGGAATTTGAGGCGCTCGGATGGTTCAACGGTCAGCATATCACTTATGAAATACCCGCCGGCGTTAAAATTCTTGAATTAAAATACAGGGAAACGGGATATAACACCGAGTTTTCGGGCCTTTTTGAGAGCAAAGACGAAAAGCTGAACGCCCTCTGGCAGAAATCGCTCAGGACCCTCTATGTAACAATGCGCGATAACTTTATGGATTGCCCGGACAGAGAAAGAGCGCAGTGGTGGGGCGATGTCACAAACGAAATGGCGATGATGATGTATTCGCTCGATCCGAACGCTTATCTGCTCTATCAGAAGGGTGTCGCTTCAATGCTCGGTCACGTGAACCCTGCCGAAAATATCCTTCAGACCGTTGTTCCCTGTACTGACAGCTTCTTTGAACTTCCCGCGCAGCAGCTCGCCGGAATTTGCGGCTTCAGAACTTACTATATGTATACCGGCGATAAGGAATTCCTGCGCACTGTTTACGAGCCGGCGCTCAATTATGTGAATCTCTGGGAAATCGGAGCGAATAATCTCGTAAAACACCGCGAAGGCTCGTGGGACTGGCTCGATTGGGGCAGTTTTGCAGATGTGGCCGGCATAGAAAACGCCTGGTATTATCATGCTCTGTCCTGCATTGAATTCATGGCTGATATTCTGGAACTCGACTGCGCGGATATATCAGCGAAAAAGGCCAGAATCAAAGAGGGCTATGAATCTTTCTGGACAGGTAACGGCTATAAGAGCTCAGGCGCCGTAGCTCCCGATGAC
>CAMUZD010000266.1 GCA_947165115.1 uncultured Clostridia bacterium | reverse complement strand
TCGTATTCTCTCCCGAAAATGAAAGAAAAGCACTGATTCAGTCAATAAAAGATTTCTACTCGGTTGCTGTTGATACTATCAGCAAAGAATTCAGGCTGGTAGGTGAAAAGAGGTTTGTCAGATACGGATGTTTCCTTCTGAATGAATACTTCCCGCTTCACGACGAGCTCTGCTTCGAAGAAGGCCGCCTGATGAGGCAATATGCAACCGGCACTGCAAAAGAAAAAGAGGAAGCTAAAGAGATGCTGATAAAAATCGGCGACAGAGTGCAAAAGCACAGAGAAAAATACTTCGATTTCTGAAAAAAGCAGTCGCAAAATTCTGCGGCTGCTAATAATTTTATATCTCTTTAATTCACTGAATTATCAACAATCTGCTGAGCTGATGAAGAATCATTGCTGATAGCAAAGAATACGCAGTTGCCTTTCACTACTATTGCTGCGCCGTCAATTTTGGGAACCTGAGCGGGACCGTAACTCTGCCACTGATCATGAAGATATGTAATTCTGTTACCGAGCGCGGACTTGACGTTTTCTACAGCCTGTGCATTTGCACATTCAAACGCAGCAACTTCTTCAGCGCTGCCGGCGCTCATGTCTCTGTAAAAGCAGGCTTTGGTAACATCATCTGCAGATACGGAGAATACTTCATATATTCTGTCAAGATTAGCAACCACCGAATTCTCAGTATCTTTTATTTCTGAATCAAACGGAAGGCCGTCAACAAGTGCAAGGGCAACTTTTTCAATATCAACCGATTGAGTATCAGTATTTGATCCGCTTCCGCAGGATGCGGCAGATACAAGAATAAGAGCTAAAAGTAATACACTGATTAATTTTTTCATAAGTAAATCTCCCTCTTACATATTATCGGCGACTGTTCTCGCCCATACTAAACAATAATCTTTTTTGAGATGCGTGCCGTCGGCTGAATAATCCTCTGGAAGGTAACCGTCCGGTCCGGTAATTCCGACACCGGTCTCGATGAATTTACAGCCTTCTTCATTTGCTATCTCTTCAATAATAACATTTACATTATTGATGTTATTGATATTATATTCATAAACGTTTTTATCGGATGTCGTCTTCGAAATCGGAAGGCATGAAAGAAGAATGATTTCAGCCCCGGGAACTTTTGTTCGGCAGGTGGAAATAACCTTCTTATACTGATTGCGGAAGGTTTCCATACTCCCCCATCCGCATTCGTTATCTCCAAACATAATGAATATCTTATCAAACTGTTTTCCGTCAAGCTCGTTAATTACAGGAACCGATCTTCCTTCGCCTGGATCGGTAAATACTGTGCTGACATTAAGCGCAACCTTGGCAAAAACATTCTTGGCGATGCCGTAGTTTCCAAGTGCCAGAAGCCTTGAATTACCAATGAATGCACAATTGTCAAAGCAGGAAAAATCGGTATTTATGCTTGATGGATCGACAAGAGAATATTTAGTTGTAGTTTCGGTTGTAACGACAGTTTCGCTTACCGTATCAGATACGGAATTTCCGGTCTGAGCCGGATTGGTTTTAGTCTTTGTCTGCTTGCCGGAATGGAAGACGCAGATAAGAATTACTATAACCAAAACTGCCGCAACAAATCCGATTGCGGTAGATTTACCGCTTTTTACAGAACTCATCGCATAGCCTCTTTACATAATATTCTATTGTATAATTTACTACAACAGCTTTATGCTTTCAACTTACAATGTATTACAATAAAGTAACAAATAATTACACAACAGCGTTACGGTTTAAGAATCCCCTGCTTTGCCGACTCTTCCACTATACCTGTAACGGCTTTCCAGATTTCAGGAGCGGCATCCTTGATAACACTCATTCTTTCAAGCACCTGCGGAGCATGAACATCTCCCTCTTTCCAGGTGTGACCGTTTGTCAGATAATTATGAACCAGCGGCTGAAATCTGTCGCAGACATTTGCAAACCGTGACTCGGGAGTTTCTTTATTCTCAAATTCAAGCCAGAGTTCTTTTATTTCTTTACCCTCATCATCCGGCAGAATTGAGAAGAGCTTTTCGGCCGATTCTTTCTCCCGCTTTTCCTTATCTTTATGGCCTTCGGAATCGTAAGCAAAAGTGTCACCGGCATAAATCTCAACAAGATCGTGGCAAATGGCTATTTTGATTACGCGCGAAACATCAATAACTTCGCTGCAATACTCGTTAAGTATCAATGCCAGCATTGCAAAATGCCAGGAATGCTCGGCATCGTTTTCCCGCCTTGAACCGTCAATAAGAACAGTGCGGCGAAAAACATTTTTCATCTTATCTATTTCAACCAGAAACTCAATCTGCTTTTTAAGCCGGTCGTTATCCAAAAAATCAAAATTATTCATAGCAAACCTACTTAATGAACTTCGATCTTATTCCCCTCATTGACTTCATCATTTTTGTCGCAAACTCTACAAACTTATAACCCGTTTTATTCATTATCAGATCAGCCTCACCCATAAACTCAATATAATCGTCGCAGAAGCCTTTCTTGAATTTATAAATTCCATGGAGCGGGTTGTTTTCATCAGGATATCCGCCGCGGAAATCATACCAGTTGCAACCTTCTTCAATCGCCCATTTAATCATTGACCACTGGACAAGATAAGTGGGCATAAGATTCCGGTGCTCGTTTGAACTTGCTCCGTATACATACCATATTTTATCGCCGACATGAACATCCAGAGCGCCCGCAAGAAGCTCATCCTCATAATACGCAAAATAGATTCTGGCATCATTGCCGAAAGCATCCATTATGCGTTCAAAATACTCTGTGCTTCTGGTTGCGAAATTATCGCGTGAGCCGGTAATAAGCATAAGCTTATGAAAATCTTCGCAAGCTTCTCTGCCTTTGATTTCAATGCGGATTCCCTTTCTCTCGGCAAGACGGGTATTATATCTTGTCTTGGAATGAAAGCCGTTCATAACCTCTTCTTCTGTTTTTCCTTCGAGCGCAAGACGGAATATATACCTCGCCTGAACGGTATCAAAACCGGCGCCGTGTTCCTTGAAAGTGAATCCGAGAGATTTGAGAAAATCGATATATTCGGTATTATCTGCAGGAGTGTCTGTATCAATCTTGAAAGTATATGCTTTGTTCTTTCTTCCATATTCGGAAACAGCTTCGAGCAATGTTTTAACTGTATCTTTATCTGAAAGGTCGCAGACAGGGCCGCGCGGGGCATACATCATTTTAAAAGGAGTGTAAGGTATCTTACGAATAAGAACACCGCAGACTCCCTTGATTTCACCGCTGTCATCGCGGCAGATAAAGCCTGTCCACTCCCATTCTTTTTTCACCTTACCCCACATTGATGTCTGCATCATATGTCCCTTG
>CAMUZD010000265.1 GCA_947165115.1 uncultured Clostridia bacterium | reverse complement strand
GCAGGATGCCTTCAGCATTGATGAAATCAGGGCTTTTGATTCGAGAATACGCGAGATTTTTCCCGATGTTGAGTATTCCGTTGAGCCCAAGATTGACGGCCTTTCCGTGGCTCTCGAATACGAAAACGGCGTATTTGTCAGAGGATCTACCAGAGGAGACGGCAATGTCGGCGAGGATGTGACCGCGAATCTGCGCACCGTCAACTCAATCCCTCTGCGCCTCAAAGAGAATATACCTTTTATCGAGGTCAGGGGCGAGGTCTATATGCCCCGCGCCGTATTCGCAAAGCTTGTTGAGAAGCAGGATGAAAACGGCGAGAAGCCCTTCAAGAATCCCCGTAATGCCGCGGCGGGTTCGCTCAGGCAGAAGAATCCCGCAGTCACAGCTTCAAGAGGGCTTGATATATTTGTATTTAATGTTCAAAGAAGCAGCGAGGAAGGGTTGACCGGCCACAAGCAGTCAATAGAATACCTTCGCTCTCTCGGATTCAAGACAATTCCTTTCTGCAATAAATTCAGTAATATTGACGATGTTATCGCCGAGATTCACAGAATAGGTGAAATCCGCCCGGCTCTTGCCTACGATACGGACGGCGCGGTTATCAAGACCGATTCCTTCGCATACAGAGCCGAAATCGGCAGCACTGCGAAATTCCCGAAATGGGCGGTCGCATTTAAGTATCCGCCCGAGGAGAAGGAGACAACGGTCACCGATATCGAGGTAACCGTCGGCAGAACGGGCGTCCTGACACCGACCGCCGTTTTTGAGCCGGTGCTTGTTTCGGGTTCGACAGTAGCGAGAGCAACGCTCCATAACCAGGATTACATTGATGAAAAAGATATCCGAATAGGCGACAGAATCATTATCCGCAAGGCGGGTGAGATTATTCCCGAAGTTGTGAAGGTCGTTTCGCACAACGACGGAAGCGAGCCGTTCAGGCTTCCCGGCATCTGCCCCTCCTGCGGAGCGCCCGCAGTGCGCGAGGAGGATGAGGCGGCGGTAAGATGCGTAAATCCCGAATGTCCTGCTCAACTGCTCAGGAATCTTATTCATTACTGTTCCCGCGATGCGATGGATATTGAGGGCCTCGGCGACGCCGTGCTCGAAAAGCTCGTTGAAGCCGGCCTTATTTCAAAAATCAGCGATATTTATAAGCTCACAAAAGAAGATTTCATGGCTCTTGAGGGCTTCAAGGATAAATCGAGCGAAAACCTTGTGAGCGCGATTGAGAATTCCAAAGGGAACGATCTTTCAAAGCTTGTTTTCGCCCTCGGAATCCGCCATATAGGCCAGAAGGCGGGCAAGATTCTCGCTGATTATTTCGGAACTCTCGATGCGATAATGTCCGCTTCGCTTGAAGAGTTGACTGCAATAGAGAATATCGGCGCGATTATGGCGCAGAGCGTCGTTAATTTCTTCTCGCTCGAGCAGACAAAGAGCGAGATTGAGGAACTCAGGACGGCCGGAATCAACATGAATTCCCTGCGCGAAAAGGCGGATGACCGCTTTGCCGGCCTGACTTTTGTCCTGACCGGAACTCTCCCGACCTATTCCCGCAATGAGGCGAGCGAAATAATCGAGAAATTCGGCGGAAAGACTTCATCTTCCGTTTCCAAAAAGACGGATTATGTCCTCGCGGGCGAGGAGGCGGGCAGCAAGCTTACAAAAGCCCAGCAGCTCGGCATTAAGATTATCAACGAAGACGAATTCAACGAAATGATAAAATAGAATACTTTGTTTATACGGTGAGAGGGATGGGCAGTCGCGCGCATCAGCGTGAGGAAAGTCCGAGCTTCACAGAGCAGGATAACGGCTAACGGCCGCCGAGGGTGACCTTAGGGAAAGTGCAACAGAGATATACCGCCTGATTTTCAGGTAAGGGTGGAAAGGCGAGGTAAGAGCTCACCGGCGCGCGGGGAACCGCGCGGCCCTGCAAACCCTATCCGAAGCAACACCGACCGGAGGAGGGAGAAATCCCGGCGCTTGCTCGGCGATACTCCGACGGGTGGCTTGAGCCCTGCAGCAATGCAGGGACCAGACAGATGATTGCCTTAAAAGACAGAACTCGGCTTACAGTCCCTCTCACCTCTTTTTTGAATATGGATGAACTGATTACTCTTGAAGGCGTAATAGAAAACGTGACACATCAGAATACCGAAACCGGCTTCACTGTCTTCGAATTTTCGAGCGGCGGTGAATATATTACTGCTACGGGTATTCTCTCGAGAGTTTTTATCGGCGAAAAATATACGTTCTGCGGCAGATGGGAAAGTCACCCTGTTTACGGTAAACAGTTCAAAGTGGATTCCGCCGTCGGTAGCGTGCCCGAAACGGCAGAGGAGATGTTTTCCTTCCTCGCTTCGGGAATCATCAAGGGCGTCGGTGAAAAAACAGCCCATAAAATAATAACGATGTTCGGCGACAGAAGCTTTGAGGTTATCGAAAATGAGCCGAGCCGCCTTGCTAAAATCAACGGCATTTCTCCGGGCAAAGCCATTCAGATTTCTCAGCAGTTTGCAAGGCTCAACGCCGAGAGGACTGAACTGATAGCTCTTGAAAAATTCGGTTTCAATACAAATGAGGCGATGAGGATATTCAAGAAATTCGGCGGCAAATCCTCGGGTATTGTCGAGAGAAACCCCTATCAGCTCTGCAACAGCGACGTCGGTATAGATTTCGAGAGAGCCGATTCCATAGCATCGAAATTTACTATGCGCCCCGCGGACGAATACAGATTCACCGAGGGCACGGTTTATATAGTCAGGCATAATATTTACAGCAACGGCCATACCTGCATTCCCCGTAAGAAACTTGTAAAGACCTGTATGGAGTATCTCGGCTGCAGCGAGGACGATGCAGAAATCAATCTTGATAAAGCCATAGAAAACAAGCGATTGGTTGCCGACACGGTTTTAGCAAAGGAAATGATATTCCTGCCCGAGATGTATGAGGCAGAAAGAAACGCCGCGGAGCAGCTGATTTTTATAAGCAGATATGCAGGCAAATTCTTTGAGGATATCGATGAGCAAATACGCTCTGCCGAAGCTGTCGGCGGAGTGGTTTATAACGATTTGCAGCGCCGCGCTGTAAGGACCGCGGTCGAGAAGGGAATTCTCATTCTTACAGGCGGACCCGGCACAGGCAAGACCACGACCATAAGAGGAATCCTGCGCGTATTTGAGGCACTCGGGCTCGAGGTTGCCCTCGCCGCGCCGACGGGCAGAGCCGCCAAGAGAATGACCGAACTCACGGGTAAAGAGGCGATGACCATTCACCGCCTGCTCGAAGTGGAATGGGATGAAAATGACAGGCCCGTATTCAAACGAAATAAGCGCAATCCCCTTA
>CAMUZD010000264.1 GCA_947165115.1 uncultured Clostridia bacterium | reverse complement strand
AATGCGATATGGTATATAGATGCTATGCGAATCATATCAGTCCATCAAGTATCGACGGGTTATATCATCAAGCAGAGGTTTTAGAATGGTTAATAGATCATTATTCCGGTGAATAACATAAATCTATTCTTATAAGTATTTTACCATCACCTAAAGCAATAATACTGCAGTGTGCCAGTATAACTTACAAATTCACTTTCTGATCAACAGATTTTAAAGAATCATCATTCTTCTCCACACTGCGTGGGTTGATTCGGCGCAGGGCGCGTGATAGTATTACGGCAAAGGAGGTAAAAACTATGGATAAATATGTTACCGGAGCCGTGATACGCAAACTGCGCGAGAGCAGGAAAATGACGCAGGAGGAGCTGGCGCAGAAGATTTTCGTCAGCAGCAAGGCGGTCAGCAAATGGGAGACGGGGCAGGGATTCCCGGATATCAGCCTGCTTGAGCCGCTCGCTCAGGCACTGGGAATTTCCGTCATCGAACTGCTGAACGGCGAAGATATCCGTAATCTCAACCGCTCATCCGATATGACAAAGAGCAGATTCTATGTCTGCCCGGTATGCGGGAATGTGATTTTTGCGAGCGGTGAGGCTCTTGTCGGCTGCTGCGGAATCACCCTGCCGCCCCTCGAGGCGGAAACCGCTGATGACGGGCATTTGATTCACAAAGAAATATCAGAGGACGAATACTATGTTAGCGTTAATCATCCGATGACAAAGGAGCATTATATCTCATTTATCGCCGCGGTTTCGGATAACGGTGTTCAGTTCGTAAAACTCTACCCCGAGGGAAATGCCGAAGCGAGATTCAGAATCAACCGCATTGAGAAGTTTTACGCATACTGCAACAGACACGGCCTGTTTATGATTAAGCGCTGATAATACCGCTTTCGGGCGTATTATAAATATTTTTTCAGGAGAGTGCTTTTTGAAAAAGTACAACAAAACGGTGATTGCCGCCTGACCGGGAGGTTACGCGTGCATTCAGCTGACCTCCCCCATTGAAGTCAACAATTTTCAGGAGGTAAAACAATGAATATAAATGACATCACCATTCGTTTGGAAAATAAAGAAGATTATGCAGAGGTTGAAAGCCTTGTAAGAGAGGCATTCTGGAATGTTTACCGACCGGGCTGCCTTGAGCACTATGTGATTCACGTGCTCCGTGATGACCCGGCTTTCGTAAAGGAGCTCGATTTCGTGATGGAGCTCGGCGGAAAAATCATCGGCCAGAATATGTTTATGAAAACGGTTATCGAAGCCGACAGCGGAGAAACAATCCCCGTGCTTACCATGGGGCCGATTTGCATTGCGCCCGCCTTCAAGCGCAAAGGATACGGCAAAATTCTGCTCGATTATTCACTTGAACGCGCCGAAAGACTCGGCTTCGGAGCGGTCCTCTTTGAAGGAAACATCGCCTTTTACGGCAAGAGCGGTTTTGATTATGCGCGCAACTTTGGCATAAGATATAATGACCTGCCAGAAGGCGCGGATGATTCGTTCTTTCTCTGCAAGGAACTGATTCCGGGTTATCTCGATGATGTTACGGGAGTTTATCAGACTCCGCAGGGCTACTATGTGGATGACGGCGAGGTTGAGGAATTCGACCGGCTGTTCCCGCCCAAAGAAAAACTGAAACTGCCCGGGCAGATTTTCTGAGCGAACAAACAGCAGGGCGCGGGAAACCGTGCCCTGCAAAGCAAAGGAAGTTATCAGATGATTTTATATACCGAACGCCTGATTCTGCGCCCGTGGGAAGAGAGCGACGCTGAAAGCCTTTATAAATACGCGAGCGACCCGCGCGTGGGCCCGCCTGCGGGCTGGCCGCCGCACGCAAGCGTTGAAAGCAGCCGCGAAATAATTAAAGGAATACTTTCCGCGCCCGAGACCTACGCCGTCGTGCTGAAAGAAACGGGCGAACCGGTCGGGAGCATCGGGCTGAAAACTCACTGCGACCTCGCTGAAGAAGATGACGAGGCGGAGCTCGGCTACTGGATCGGTGTCCCGTATTGGGGGCAGGGGCTGATTCCCGAAGCCGCGCGTGAAATCCTTCGGCACGGTTTTGAAAAATTGGGCTTTGAAAGAGTCTGGTGCGGATACTATGACGGCAATGTGAAGTCAAAGCGGGTTCAGAAAAAACTCGGTTTTATATATCATCACACGACCGAAGGCATTGATGTTAAACTGCTGAACGAGAAACGCACCGGCCATGTAAACCTGCTGACAAAAGAGGACTGGCTGAAATCAACCGCAAAGAAAAATGCCGTTATCTATATCCACGGCAAGGGCGGCAGCGCCGGCGAGGCAGAGCATTACAGGCCTCTTTTCCCGGGCTTCGATGTCATCGGCTTTGATTACAAAGCGCAGATGCCTTGGGAGGCAAAAGAGAAATTTGCGGCATATTTCAATAAAGCGGCGGAAAAATATGAAAGCATTATTCTGATTGCAAACAGCATGGGCGCATATTTTTCAATGAATGCCGAAAAGCCAAAAATCCGCAAGGCGTTTTTTATTTCGCCCATAGTAAATATGGAAAAACTGATTCTCAATATGATGGCCTGGTCGAATGTGACAGAAGCCGAACTGCGTAAAAAAAGAACAATCGAGACTGCCTTCGGCGAGACGCTTTCATGGGATTATCTGACTTATGTGAGAGAGAATCCCGTTGACTGGAACATCCCGACCGATATACTTTACGGGAGCGAAGACAATCTCACCGATTATGAAACGATAAAAGATTTCGCCCGGAAAGCAAACGCAAACCTTACCGTTATGGAAGGCGGAGAGCACTGGTTTCATACCGCGGAACAGATGAAATTTCTTGATGAGTGGATGAAAGAGAGAATATAACTATGGCAACGAGCAAAAGTTATTTTGAATTCATACAGGAACAGCTATCGGAGCTTGAGGGGATTGCGTTCCGTGCGATGATGGGCGAATACATAGTCTATTACTGCGGAAAGGTTGTCGGCGGAATATATGACGACAGATTCCTCGTAAAGCCCACGGAATCGGCAAAGAAGCTCATGCCCGAAGCGGAATACGAACTGCCGTATGAGGGCGCGAAGGAGATGCTGCTCGTTGACAATGTGGAGAGCAGGGAATTCCTGGCGGAGCTGATTCCCGCCGTTGCCGCGGACCTTCCCGAACCGAAGGCAAAGAAAAAGAAATAAAAACAGCAAACCCGCAGGATGATATGTCCTGCGGGTTTTTATATCGGAATTATGATTGAGATCCTTCGCTGCGCTCAGGATGACAGCGGGGTTTATTCTTCCTTATCTTCCTTATCTTCTTTTTCTTCCTCTTTCTTCTTTTCGGAAAACGGTTTTTCATCGGCCTTGTC
>CAMUZD010000263.1 GCA_947165115.1 uncultured Clostridia bacterium | reverse complement strand
CTTGTTTCCGCTCATTCCTGCTCGGCGGCGATGCCCTCGGCCGAGGCTGTTCAGGAATTCATTGACAACGCCAAGCAGAACGGCGGAGAAGTCATAGAAAAGATTAAATAAGGTGAACTTATGCTTAATAAAATTTTAGCCCTGCTCGGCATTGTGGTTGCAGTCGGACTGACGGTATTCCTGCTCCTTAAAGACAGCGCAAAATCACCAAATCTCAAGGCTTTCGGCTGCACTGCTCAGGAAAAGGACAGATTCCTCAAATCAAACGGATACAGAATATATCTGAGCGCGAAGCGCATAACCTTCTTGAAGAGAGAGGGCGTCGTTTTTGCGATGCTCATAATCTCGCTGATATTCACGATAATAATCAGGACAAGAAAGAATTCATTTGACTCGCTCTGCATCGCATCGCTGATTCCCGCGGCAGTTTTCATTACGGTCATGTTCTTTTATCTGATCATGTTTCTCAAGAAAGACCCGGCTGCGCTCACAACCGGCAAAATCGGAGAAATGATGATAACCAAAGCCAAGGACGGTTCATCAGGCAGAGTCACGGCAAACGTTATGCTTCGCAGTGGGATGCAGTGCACTGCATTCTGCCCGGGACTTAAATCCGGCAAAGAGAATAATGAGGAACATCTTCATCCCGGCGATCCCTGCTTTGTATTCGTTACCGGAGCGAATGGAATATATCTCGCCTCCGACAGAGCAAGGTCTCAGTCAGCTGAACCCGCTTATGATAAACCTCAGGCGGTAAATCTGAATATATAAAATCAAAGCTCGCAGTAAAATACTGCGAGCTTTTTATACTGTTTATCCCAACGCTACATCAAGTATCATCATCAGCGTGAAACCGAGAGCGAAGGAGATTGTGCCTGCATTGGTATGTTTGCCCTGCGCCATTTCGGGGACGAGTTCTTCGATAACGACATAAACCATCGCGCCTGCCGCGAATGCGAGCAGATAAGGCAGAACGGGCACCACAACCGAGGTTGCGACTATCGTAATAATTGCGGCTATCGGCTCGACCACGCCGGACATTACGCCATAGAGAAAAGTCTTCCATTTTTTCATTCCGCCTGCGAGCAATGGTGCAGATACCACTCCGCCTTCGGGAAAATTCTGGATTGCAATACCTATGGAAAGAGCAAGAGCGGAGGTCACGGTGATTGATGCTTTACCCGAAAGCCAGCCTGCAAATACGACGCCTGCCGCCATACCCTCGGGAATATTATGAATTGTTACGGCGAGAAAGAGCTTGGTATTATGGCTCATCCCCTTTCTCTCGGGGCCCTCTGTCTGGTTATCAATATGTATATGAGGAGTAATGATATCAAGAACAAGCAGGAATCCTATACCCGCGAGGAAGCCGATTGCGGCGGGCAGAAATGACAGTTTACCGTAATTAGAGGATTCCTCAATTGACGGCTCGAGCAGGCTCCAGAATGATGCCGCAACCATAACTCCGCCGGCAAATCCGGTCAGGATTTTGCGCAGAGTCTGCGACATTTTGCCCTTCATAAAGAATACCACTCCCGCGCCGAGAGTCGTTCCCAGCAGGGGTATGAGAATTCCGATAATCACCTTCAGATTCAATTCAATCAATCCTTAAACATATAATTCTGTTACATTATAACCCAATTTAAATAATATTACAATAATATATTTCTTGAAACATAAAAACATATGTGATATAATGACCTGCAACGGAGGGATACTTATGCGAATAGTTATCAAAATAGGAACTTCGACACTGACCTATGAAACAGGCAGAATCAATATAAGGCGCGTCGAGCAGCTCTGCAAAATTTTTTCCGATCTCGAAAACGCGGGAAATGAGATAATTCTCGTTTCAAGCGGCGCTATCGCAATGGGAGTCGGCAAGCTGAATCTTAACACGAAGCCGGATGATATTTCCGCAAAGCAGGCTGCCGCGGCTACAGGCCAGTGCGAGCTTATGTATATCTATGATCAGGAGTTTTCAAAATACAATCACAATATCGCCCAGCTTCTCATCACCTATGCCGATATTGAGAATGAAAAGAATCACAATAATTTCCGCAACACCTTGAATAAACTTCTCGAGTTCGGAGTTATCCCCGTAATCAACGAAAATGACACGGTCTCCACCGAAGAATTCACAATCGGCGATAATGACACGCTTGCCGCGAATGTATCGGTAAGCGTTGGCGCGGATCTGCTGATTCTGCTCTCCGATATCGACGGCCTCTATGACAGCGACCCGAGAAAGCATCCGGATGCGAAACTCATCAGCGAAGTCAGGGAAATCACTGCTGAAATCGAGGACATGGCTGAGGGCAAAGGAACAGCTCTCGGCACAGGCGGTATGGAAACCAAGATTCTCGCAGCAAAAGCCGTAACCGAAAAGGGAATCGATATGGTGATTCTCAACAGCAACAATCCCGAAGCGCTTTATGATGCGGTCGACGGAAAGCCCGCCGGCACAAGATTTTACGGAAAAGGAAAATAAAATGACTACTGCTCAGATACTTACAAATGCAGTCAATGCGAAGCCGTCGATCCGCTCTTTAAGCGAGGCGGAAAAGAACGCGGCAATTGAGGCAATGGCTCTCGCGCTTGAAAACGCCGCCGATGAAATTCTTGCAGAAAACGCGGCAGATATTGAAGCTTCAAAAGATAAGTATTCTCCTGTAATGATTGACCGCCTGACTCTCACAAAGGAGAGAATAGCTGGTATGGCTCAGGGAATGCGTGAAGTCGCCGCCCTGCTCGATCCGAATGGAAGAGTAATCAGAGAAATTGAGCGCCCCAACGGGCTGAGCATTCAGAAGGTTGCCGTTCCTATGGGCGTTATAGGAATCATCTATGAGAGCCGCCCGAATGTTACGAGCGACGCCGCTGTGCTCTGCTTCAAGAGCTCAAACGTCTGCGTGCTCAGAGGCGGAAAGGAAGCATACCGCACTTCAAAAGCAATAACCGAAGCTCTTCGCAGAGGTCTTGAAAAATGCTCAGTCAATCCCGATGTGATTCAGCTGATTAACGATACAACAAGAGAGAGCGCGAATGAAATGATGCGTGCACGCGGTCAGATTGATCTGCTGATTCCGCGCGGCGGCAAGGGCCTTATCAAAGCAATTACCGAGAATGCGACCGTCCCCTGCATTGAAACGGGCACCGGAATCTGCCATATATTTATCGAAAAAACCGCTGATATAGAAAAGGCACAGATTATAGTCGACAATGCAAAAACCTCGCGCCCCTCTGTCTGCAACGCCTGTGAAGTCTGCCTGGTGGATAACAAAAAAAGAAATTTAACAACGAACAACAAATCATCTAAACCTAAAAAAAAACGATATATATTAAAAAGAGATAAAGATTCTTCTC
>CAMUZD010000262.1 GCA_947165115.1 uncultured Clostridia bacterium | reverse complement strand
AGAATAAAAAACTCCCGCAGGATTATCCTGCAGATTAGCAATAACTAATTATTAATTCTTTCATGATAACAAACTATATAAAAAACCGTAAAGGGATGAGTCATATTAAGTGCTATAAATATAGCAAAATTGCATTCGCGTTTGAATGGATACTTGTTTATGCTTTTGAAATTCTATTATGTTATTGCTATTATCTTTATAATGGAGATTTTGCGTTTTTTAAGAAGATTTGTATTCGAGTTACAGCCTTTTTAGTTACATTTATTCTACTGTTAGGAAAGGAACTGTTATATAGAAAGGTTGAGATTGATGAAAGTGGTATATGTTTCAATAACTTCAGATTCAGAGGTATGAGTAAAACAATTCAGTTTGCTTTATCGTATTCTGATGTGATTTCATTAAAAATCAAAAGACTGCCATTAATTGGAATTATAAACATATCTATAAACGCCAAGAATATTCCGCACCCTGTTAAGGTTTCCTGTTTTTACAGCGATTATAAAAATATGTTTGAGGATATCATAACCAATACAAGAATCCATAACCCCGATGTTATTATTCAATCAGCATCAGAGTCTTAGATAGCATTTAAACACAATAAAAGCACGAAGAATTCACATGAATTCTCGTGCTTTTATCATTTAATATGCAATTAATCACTATAAACCCTGCGGGTCTTGTCATTACAGCTCTTTTTTGATAAACCTATAATATTTTAATCCATCATTTTGTCCGAATTTTTGAATAATTCCAAGATATACATCCTTTTTCCCTCTTTTATAATTCTTTGCAACAATAGAAGTAATGCTTCCTCTAACAGTTGCATCTACACCTTTTGAGCTCAACAACTTGGCTATTCTGTTATTAAGTTCCGTCGTTATATCTGAGGGTGGCTTTTTTTCATTTTTCTTCTTTGAAGTATCCTTTTTGACTGCGGTTTTATTATCACCTTTAGTTGAAAATTTCCTTGAAGCATTCGTAATATTATGGCGTTTCCAAAACGATCTAACGCTGTCATAATCTGTATCCGCGCTGACAATCACATATTTGTTTTTATTACCATATGATTTAATCAAATATCCAAGATATGAACTCAAGCACATATCTAATGATTGATTCCCCGCTTTTACGCTGTAATACTTAAAAACGCAACTATGTTTCTCAAGGTAATCTAAATTAATTTTTGGTGAATTTGAAATATAAAACAAAATGATTTCATCATTGCTCGTTGCCTTTTGCGTTATACTTAGCGAATCTTCATGCATGTTTTCAAAGTCAACAAGATAATATGTTTTCATAAAAAACTCCTCAGCCAACGATTACTCATTACCAAAAATAATCTGCTTAATATAATTATTATAGAAATCGGTTGCCGTAAACCAGACGACAAATTTGCTGAGATATTCATAGAATACTGTCTCAAGACGGGTACCAGTTTTATATCCTGTTTCGCTCAAAGGTGAAATATATACGTTTTCGCCGTCATAGGAGAAGCAGAAAACATTGAGCGTATCGGGGCCGATAGATTTCGTCAGCTTATTGCCGAAGACCGCCGTCTTCTGATATCTCGGGGAAATGAAATCGTTGAGGAAGCCGAAATTATTTGAGATATTGTAAAGGCCGCTGCCGACATATCTGACTTCGCCCGCCGTATCGACATTGCGGAAGCCCTCGAGATTGATTGTCAGATTCTGCGATTCCTTGGTGTTGTTGACCGCATAGACATAAATCTTCTTGCTTTCGGGGTCAACCGTCGCGGCGGAGTAGATGCCCTCGCCCTCGGCGGTCGTTTTAAGCGACTCGGTGCCGATATTGCTCATATAGAGCTGCTGAACATAATAGCTCGGCGTCTTGACGACCTCTTTCGCGTCGAACCAGATAAGATTCGGGCACCACTGCGTGTAGTTCTTCTTTGCGAAGAGGGGAGCGTAGCAGGCCATCTCGACAACATCGGAATTGCGGATGAGCGCAGTGCAATGGACCGCTTCGTCTATGGCGACATAGACATTGTTTTTCGTTATCTGCTGACCGCCCTCTCTGTGAACGGCGTATTCGCCGACAAAGACCTTCGCGCTGTCCCTGTCGTAATTATCGTATTTCTCATAGTTTCCGTAAACCCACCAGGGGGGAACATAATAATGCTCGTCAACGACGGTGTCGCGGTATTTTTCATCAATCTGCTCCCAGGCGTATTCCCATTCTTTGCCGTCGGCCCAGGCGCCGGCAGAGGTGATGACCGTAATTTCGGGGTGAGCTTCTTTGACTGCGTTGTAAATTACGTCGAATCTCTCCCAGTAATCCTCCATCCAGTTTTCGTTGCCGATTGCGATATATTTGAGGTTGAATGGGTCGGGGTGTCCGTTTTCCGCCCTGACGGCGCCCCATTCGGTATCGGTGCCGCCGTTTGCGTATTCCACCAGATCGATAACATTCTGAATGTGCTGTGCGAATTCGGGAGAGTCAATATCCATTTTCCAGTCGCCTCTGCCCTGACACATAAGGCCCGCGTGAACTACGGGGACGGGAGTCGCGCCGATATATTCGGAGAGCAGGAAGTATTCATAGAAGCCGACCGCGAGGCTCTGATTGTAGCCCCATATATTCGGTATCTGATGCCTCTGCTCGACGGGACCGAGCGTCTTTTTCCAGTTGTATTCTTCGCTCCAGTCATACGCGCCCTCGGCGAGACAGCCGCCCGGGAATCTCATAAACGAGGGATGAAGTTCCTTCAGCGAGTCAACGAGGTCTGCGCGAAGGGAGGAATACTTCCAGACGGGGTCGCCATAGCCGAAGCTGTCGTGAGCGATAACCGAGAAGAAATCGACATCGCATCCGGCAGGGATGTCTATGCAGAATTTCGTATAGGCATCTTTTTTCGGCCTGAATGTAAAACTCTGCTTCTCGAATTCGGCCGTATCTATATTGAAGGAATGTTCGTTAACATTTGTCTCGTTATCCTCATATTCAAACCAGGTCGTGAATTCACCCTTACCCCTGGCATAAAACGTCAGGTCAAAGTCAACGCCTCTGCGAAGATAAACGCCGTGCCCGTTGCCGATATCGGGATAGAATTTCTCGGTTTCGGGATAGCCGAGATTTTTCAGCGGGCAGTCCTCGTCCGCGTGAAAATACGAGGGATTGTTTTCATTTAACGGCGCATCTGTGAGAAGGCCGCCCCTGCCGGAAACGACATCCCAGCTCGACATGCGGCAGTCCCAGTTCAGATCCCAGGCGAGATGCTGCTCGAAGGAATTATTCGCAATCTGATTCGGATTGAGGCCGCCGTCGCAGGCGAAGTTGATATCCTCAATAAAAATACCAAAAAGATTGTCGCTGACGGGCCTTGTCTGCGCCGCGCCGTCAACGGTG
>CAMUZD010000261.1 GCA_947165115.1 uncultured Clostridia bacterium | reverse complement strand
TTCAAAATGTGTCAATTACGGGATATACGGCAAAAATTCCGACTTTTCCGTATAATTAGTATGAGGGGCAAGGCTGGAGCCGGACATTGCCTCTTAATTTTTTTACGAAAGGCAGGTGTAATAGATCTATGATCCGGCTTCATTTCTATTAGCGCGTTTTTGTACCTTCATCTGATGGAAATCATTCGGATGAGGAAATCACCGGCTGTAAAAAACTGAGAGGAAAACGGTACAAAAACACCGATAATTCATCGGAGGTAACTCAGGAAATATACACTCATATTTCCGAAAAACAGCAGAAAAAAACATTCACAAACTTGATTAATTATGTTTCTGGTGAAAATGCACAATAAAACCTGACTTTGTATCCCACCTTAGTCCGAGGTGGGATACTTTTTTTGCGTTTTGGGACACTTTTTGCCATTTTTTGACCCTTCTGGGATACTTTTTGGGATCCCATTTTTTAGCAGTTCTTTACAAATATTTACAATTCTTTTTATACACTGTGCCGAATTATTTTGCCTGAAAATCTAGACTTTAAGCAAACAACAAAAGCCCCGAAGCCCTTGATATATAAGGGATTCGGGACTCTGTTCATGGCGGAGAGCAAGGGATTCGAACCCTCGAACCGTTTATGGCGGTTACACGATTTCCAATCGTGCTCCTTCGACCAGCTCGGACAACTCTCCGTGTTTGTCAAATGCTCATATATTATACTTAAAGATTACAAAAAAATCAAGCCCTAATTTTAAAAAAGTTTTATATATAATATTCAATGAAATAAGAGCGTCTTCCAATAAGGCATTTTTTCCTCATCTCCTCCCCGAATTCACAAAGTGTTTACAAATTTTTACAATTAAATTATTGACAAATCACCGAGGGTATTGTATTATTAACTCAGAAATTGGCACTCGATATGCCAGAGTGCTAAATCTGGCACTCAAAATTCTGAAAGGGGGATTGGCTATGCCGGAGCTCAGCGAAAGAAAAAAGCAGATACTCGCGAATGTAGTTGAAATGTATATCAAATCCGGCGAGCCGGTCGGCTCAAAGGGGCTCATTTCCTCGAGCGGAATGAACTGTTCATCCGCAACGGTCAGAAATGAGATGAATGAGCTTGACCAGATGGGCTATCTTGTTCAGCCACATACCTCGGCGGGCCGTATTCCTTCTGAGAAGGGTTACCGCTATTATGTCGATAATCTGATGCCGCGCAGGGATGTGGATGAATTCACCAAGCGTATGATTGATGCCGGCATTGCTCCTGCGGCGGGTGATCCCGAAAAACTGGTTAACAGAGCCCGCGAGCTCCTCGCTGATATCACAAAATGCGCCGCTGTATCAACTGCACCGGTCGGCGAGCTGAATATCATCCGCAAGATTGAGCTTGTGCCTGTCGGCATGCATACGGCGATGATGGTTCTGCTTACTTCAAACGGAATTCTCAAGAGCCGCCTTTGCAGGATTGAGAGCGATTTCAATGTCACGATTCTCGAGCAGTTTTATAATATCGTCGAATCCTTCTTTATCGGTAAACCCTCGGGCGAAATAAGCCCAGCTGAGATTCAGACGATTGCCGCTTCGGTTGAGAGCAATTATTTCGTTATGCTTCCGCTTCTGGCCGCCGTCAGCGATCTTTCCGGCAGCACTAACGATTCAAAGCTTATTCTCGGCGGCGGAGCAAATCTTCTCTCCCGCAAAGATTACGGCGATAAGGCGATTCCGCTTCTTGAATTCCTTAATAAAAAAGAACCGCTGAGCGAGGTTATCCGATCGTCAAAGGATGATCTCAGCATCAGAATCGGCTCCGAGAATCTTTTCAAGCAGCTTGAAGATTCGAGTGTCGTCGTTTCAAAATACAGCGTCAAAGGCGATAACTCGGGCTCGATAAGCGTTATCGGTCCCACGCGCATGGATTATGAATCTGTCATTTCGAGCATGCGCTATCTGTCAGACCTGCTCGGGCGCCTGATCACATCGGCTCTTGAGGAGTAGAAAGGAAAACGGTATGAGTAAAGATATAAATACGGAAGAGATTAATGAAAAAGAAGAGATAAAAGCAGAAGAGACCGCGGAGGAAACCCAGGAGGAAACAACTGAAGAAAAAGCAGAGCCCAAAGCGGAGAAGAAGGAAAAACGCAAGGAAAAGAAGCAGGATTCCGAAATCGAGAAGCTGAAGAAAGAGCTTGCCGATAAGGATGATAAATTCCTTCGCCTCGCTGCGGAATACGATAATTTCCGAAAACGTTCGGTCAAGGAAAAATCCGACATTTACGCTTCTTCAAAATCCGATGTAATCAATGAAATTCTCCCGATTATCGATAATTTCGAGAGAGCCGCGCAGAATTCCGAAGCCGATTTCGACGGCTATAAAAAAGGAATAGAGCTGATATTCAACCAGTTCCTTGCGGTGCTTAAGAAATTCGGAGTCGAGAGTTTCGGCGAAGAGGGCGAGCAGTTTGATCCGTCCCTGCATTCGGCGGTTATGGTCGTTGAAGACGATTCGCTCGGCGAAAATGTCATCGCTCAGGTATTCAGCAAAGGCTACCGCCTCGGAGATAAGATAATCCGCGAAGCTGTAGTCAAAGTAGCAAACACATAAAACTGTTTATATTTTTCTTTAATATATTGGAGGTATTTATTATGTCAAAAGTTATAGGTATTGATTTAGGCACAACCAATTCATGCGTAGCCGTTATCGAAGGCGGCGAGCCCGTAGTTATCGCAAACGCCGAGGGCGCGAGAACCACTCCGTCCGTAGTAGCGTTCGGCAAGACCGGCGAGAGAATGGTCGGTCAGGTCGCAAAGAGACAGGCTATCACCAATCCCGACAAGACCGTTTCCTCGATCAAGAGGCAGATGGGCTCGGATTATAAAGTCGAAATCGACGGCAAGAAGTTCACTCCGCAGGAAATCTCCGCAATGATTCTTCAGAAATTAAAGACTGATGCCGAAGCATATCTCGGCGAGAAGGTCACCGAAGCTGTCATTACAGTTCCCGCTTATTTCACCGATTCACAGCGTCAGGCTACCAAGGATGCAGGCAAAATTGCCGGCCTCGAGGTAAAGAGAATTATCAATGAGCCCACGGCGGCCGCTCTTTCCTACGGTATTGATAAGGAAGCCGAGCAGAAGGTTATGGTTTATGACCTCGGCGGCGGCACATTCGATGTTTCGATTATCGACATGGGCGACGGCGTTCAGGAAGTTCTTGCAACAGCCGGCAACAACCGCCTCGGCGGCGACGACTTCGACCAGAGAATAATCAACTGGCTTGTCGACGAATTCAAGAAGGATCAGGGCTTTGACCTGACCAGCGATAAAATGGCAATGCAGAGACTCAAGGAAGCTGCAGAGAAGGCAAAAATCGAGCTCAGCGGTGTCACC
>CAMUZD010000260.1 GCA_947165115.1 uncultured Clostridia bacterium | reverse complement strand
GAATTCCTTGCCGAACACCTCGCGGATGCAGGTGAGTAAATCGCCTTTTCCGCTTGTCATGAGCGCCTGCTTACCGTCTCTGATAAATCTGAACGAGACCTCGGGATGAGAAAGCGCGATTCTGTCAACGGCGGAGGCGACTGCATTCGCCTCGGTAACGTCTTTTTTGAGGAATTTCATTCTGGCGGGCGTCTTGAGGAATAAATCACGGACAGTAATAGTCGTGCCGGCGGGACAGCCCGCATCGTCAAGCAGGATTTCCTCGCCGTATTCTATCGAATACCTGGTGCCGATTTTCTCATTTTTGACCGCTGTCAGCACTTCGACCTTTGCCACCGCCGCTATACTTGCGAGAGCCTCGCCCCTGAAACCGAGGGTAAGGATGGAATTGAGATCGTCTGCGGTTTTTATCTTGCTCGTGGCGTGGCTGACGAAAGCGTTTCTGATATCTTCGCGCTCAATGCCCGAGCCGTTATCGCTGATACGGATATATGAGATACCGCCCTGCTTTATTTCGAGGGTTACGGTATCGGCTCCCGCATCGACGGCGTTTTCAAGGAGTTCCTTGACAATTGAGGCAGGTCTCTCAACGACCTCGCCCGCGGCAATCAGCTCCGCGAGATGTTTGGGCATTACATTTATCTTTGCCATGGCGAACTCCTTTCAATAGTTTTTTGATTTCAGTCGGTAAGCGAAATCAGTTCATATAGTGTCTGCATCGCCTCAATGGGCGTGAGGGTGTTTATATCAATCTTTTTGAGCTTTGCGCGGATTTCATCGTCATTGGTGCTGGCAAATGAAATCTGATTATCGGAACTGCCCGATTTATCTTCAATGACTATCGGTCTGCCGCTCTCGCTGATTATCTCGCCGAGCACGACCTTCGCGCGCTCAACCACGGAATTCGGCACGCCTGCGAGCTTTGCGACTTCTATGCCGTAGCTGCCGTCGGCGCATCCTGGAACAATGCGGCGAAGGAAAGTGATATTGTCTCCCCTCTTCTTGACCGAGATGTTGTAATTCTTCACGCCGGAGACTTTATTCTCAAGATCGGTGAGCTCATGATAATGGGTTGCAAACAAGGTCTTCGCTCCGAGTTTGCGCTTATCGGCGGCAAATTCGAGAACCGCTCTCGCAATGCTCATGCCGTCATAGGTGGAAGTGCCTCTGCCGATTTCATCAAAAATTATCAGGCTTGAAGAAGTGGCGTTTTTGAGAATATCGGCAACCTCGCTCATCTCAACCATAAAGGTAGATGAGCCGGAAGCGAGGTCATCGGAAGCTCCGATTCTAGTATAGATGCCGTCAACCACACACAGCCGCGCGGAAGAGGCGGGAACAAATGAGCCTGCCTGGGCCATGAGGCAAATTAAAGCGACCTGCCTCATATAGGTCGATTTACCCGCCATATTGGGGCCGGTGATAATGGCACAGCGGTTTTCATCCGCGTCGAGCACCGTATCATTCGGCACAAACGGATAATCAATCATCTTTTCGACGACGGGATGGCGCCCGTCGGCAATATGTATTTCGCTGCCCGCATTCATTTCGGGGCAGATGTAATTATTTTCAACAGCGACTCTCGCAAAAGAACAGAGAGCATCGAGACTAGCCGCAGCCGACGCCGTCTTCTGAATTTCATAAAGTTTATCTGCCGCTTTCTTTCTGACGGAATCGAAAATTTCAAATTCAAGCTTGCCGATTCTCTCCTGCGCTCCGAGCACCTTCGCCTCAAGTTCCTTGAGCTCCTGAGTTATGAAGCGCTCGCAGTTGACAAGAGTCTGTTTGCGGATATAGTCATCGGGAACAAGCTCCTTGAACGAATTCGAAACCTCGATATAATATCCGAAAACGCGGTTGTAGCCGATTTTGAGTTTCTTTATGCCGGTTCTCTCCTGCTCCCTTGCCTGAATATCGGCAAGGTAGCCTTTGCCGTTTGTAACGATATCGCGCAGTTCGTCAAGCTCTGCATTAAAACCCGCATTTATCATTCCGCCCTCGCGGACGGTGAACGGCGGTTCCTCAACTATCGCATTTTCAATTAGCGAAGTAAGTTCCGACAAATCAGAAATATCGGCAGATATTGAAGCGAACATTGCGCTCCTGCAGGGAGCAATAGTCTCCTTCAGCGCCGGCATACGCATAAGCGTATATGAAAGAGCTCTCAGATCGCGGGCGTTTGCCGTGCCATAGGATATACGCGTAATCAGGCGCTCTATATCCTGGCATCCGTCAAGCAGCTCGGTAATATCATCGCAGAGTGATGTTGATTCGGTAAGCTCCTTGACTGCATTGTGGCGTTTTGTGATTCCGCCGATACTCATCAGCGGCTGCTCAATCCACGAGCGGAGCATACGCTTGCCCATGGATGTCTCTGTTTTATCGAGCACCCAGAGAAGGGTTCCCTTCTTTTCGCGGGTGCGGAGAGTCTCGGTGATTTCGAGATTTCTGCGCGCGGATACGTCGAGCCGCATAAAACTGCCCTCGCCGTAATAATCGATGCTCCTGATATTCTCAAGCTCGTTTTTCTGCACGCTTCTGAGATAATCCATCACGGCGCCTGCAGCGCAGACTGCGGCTTTTGATTCGGCCGGCATAACTTCGGATACGGAATTCACCGCGAAATGCGAGATAAGTATCTTTGATGCTTCGTCAAAATCAAATTTTTCATCATCAAGCAGTTCGCATGAAGCCGAATCAAGCTTCGTCTTAATGAAATCCGTGACCGCTGTCAGTTTGAGAATATCGGAATTGATAATAACCTCGCGCGGAGAGAATTTGCCGAGCTCGTTTATCACGCTCTTGGCGGAATTCTTGAGAGGATATGAAGTCACGTGAAATGCGCCGGTTGAAACATCGGCAAAGCAAAGGCCGATTTCATCGCCCGCGGCGCAGACGCATCCGAGATAATTATTCCTGCCCTCATCGAGCATATTGCTCTCGATGACGGTGCCGGGAGTCAGCACGCGCGTGACATTTCTCTTGACTATTCCTTTTGCGAGCGCGGGGTCTTCAAGCTGCTCGCAGACGGCGACCTTATACCCCTTTGATACAAGACGGGCAATATATGAATCCGCCGCATGATACGGAATACCGCACATCGGGGCGCGCTCCGCCTGCCCGCAGTCTCTGCCTGTAAGCACAAGCTCGAGCTCCGCGGACGCGGTCTTAGCATCGTCAAAAACATTTCATAGAAATCGCCGAGACGGAACATGAGAATCGTATC
Source organism: uncultured Clostridia bacterium (assembly GCA_947165115.1). GTDB lineage: Bacteria > Bacillota > Clostridia > Oscillospirales > Acutalibacteraceae > CAG-177. The sequence goes on along the minus strand of CAMUZD010000260.1, from coordinate 169 downwards.
GGGATACTGCTTCTTGACTTCAAAATATTGCTTCATCATGGGGGTAAATTCCGCCATTGTTACAGTCCTTCTTTAACTATTATTCGCAACCTTCGCATGAATCGCAGCCGCAGGAGCAGTCATGCTCGTGGATATGCGGCTCGCAGGTGGCGGGATCCTCGCCCTGAAG
>CAMUZD010000259.1 GCA_947165115.1 uncultured Clostridia bacterium | reverse complement strand
CAGAACCTCATCGACGCTGTAGGTGTTGCTGAGAATATCGTCAATATATACCTGAGTTGTCGTGACTCTCTTCTTGCCGTAAACGCCCTGCTGGCGGACTACTCTGTATCCGCTGTATTTTGTGACATCGCGGGTCGTGACTGTCGCATACGGGACTTCGACAACTTCGGAAGTGCTGACGCTCTTCTTGATGTTTATCATATTGTGGGTGTTGATATATGTTTCAAGATCCGAGGCATCCCACATCACATCGTCCTCATCGCGGTAGAGGCCCTGGACGTAGTCAATCTCCTGCAGGAAGCCGACCACATAGCCGTTTGCCTGAGCCTGCTCTTCATAAGGAGCGAGAATGTTATAGAATACGGTCTTTGCGTCCGCCTCGTTCTTGACGGCGCAGATGAATCGGTCATCAATATATATTCCGCAGGCGTGAGTAAGGTTTTCCGCGGAGTTTTCAATCATTTTATCCGATATCGTTCTCGCGTCATTTAGCTCGTCATAGGAGACGACCGCGAGCTCATAGCCGGCATTGAGATTGCCTGCCGCCTGAGTAGTCTGCTCCGAAGTTATGCTGTTTGACCTGAGACGGTCCATAACCATTTCTTTCGCTTCAATGAAAACCGACTCATCGCTGATATAGCCGATGCTCTCATCGTTGTATATAACCTTCAAAGCGAAAGTGACATTTTTCCAGTAGCTGAAAACGAAAATAAGAATAATTACAGAAATAACGGGTAGGGCGATGTTGCCGATGGTTTTCAGCAGAAGGGTATGCCTGTCAACCGCTTTTTTGAAATAGTGCCATATAACTGCGGGGGTGGAGAGGGGATGGCGCAGTGATTTGATAATATTGCCGACCGAGGAATGAATCTCTGAGCGGAAAGTTTTCGCCTCTTCGCCGAGTCTCTTTCTGCGCCCGCCCGATGACATGCGTCTGCTTGTCACGGAATCTTTGACGGAATTGCGCAGTTTCACAAAAGGCACAAAGAGCAGGGCGAGCAGATCTCCGCCTGCAGATGTGATGAAATGGGAAACTGCATCGCCGAGCGAGTATATGAAATAATAGAGAGAATTCTTTTCGTTGAGATCAATATATTCGGTCGGACGCTTTTTGCGTACTTTTGCTTTTCTTTTCTTTGATTTGCGAACGTTTTTACCGGGGTCGTTTGAGAAAGCGCCCAGGTCAATCATCTCGTCAAGCTTCGCGGTTTTCGGTTCGGGCTTTTCAACTCCTGCGGCTATGTCGGCCTTCTTGATTGCCTCGTCAACCTCCTGCGAATAGCGGCGTTCGATATCGGCCCTGATGGCTTCCATCTCTCGCTCCTTTTTACGCTCGGCTTCGCGGCGCAACAGTTCCTCACGCGAAAGGTCGCCCTCGGCAAATTCCTCGGCTATTTCGCGCGCGCTGCCGACCATCTCATCATAGAGGCTCTCCTCCGGCGAGACGGCTTCGTCATTATTCACTTTTTTGTTGTCTTTGTCCTGTGCCATATTAACTCCAAAAAAGCAAGATTGTTAATTACTTATTCTTTAAATATTCTGCCAGTGATTCCTTCCAGCCGGGCAGGCGGTCAAATCCCGCCTCGTCGAGTGATTTCTTCGAAAGGCGCGAATTATGCGGCCTTTTTGCCGGCGTCGGAAAATCCTCCGATTTTGCGGGGATAGCTTTAATATCTTTGCCCGCGAGACGCATGATTTCTTTTACGAATTCATATCTTGAGCAGAAGCCCTCGCTCGACGCGTGATAGGTTCCGAATTTATCTGTTTCAATCATATCGCAGATGAGCTTTGCAAGATCCTTCGTATAAGTCGGCGAGCCGGTCTGATCGTCAACAGCCTTGATTTCGCTCTGCCTGTCCGCAAGGGTCAGCATCGTATCGACAAAATTCTTTCCGTTTTTTCCGTAGGTCCAGCAGATTCTGAGAATAAATGAATCGGGGCAGTAATGCCTTATCTTCTCCTCGCCGTCGGCCTTGGTTTTGCCGTAGTGGTTCAGCGGGTTTACCGGAGAATCGGTTTCAAACGGCTCTTCACCTTCGCCGCCGAATACATAGTCGGTGCTCGTGTAGAGGAGCTTAGCGCCGATTGCGTTGCAGATGCAGGCAATATTTCTCGCGCCGAGCGTGTTGACGGCAAAGCACTGCGCTCTTTCTTCCTCCGCTTTATCGACTGCAGTATACGCCGCCAGATGAATCACGGCGCCCGGCTTCTCATTGCGTATAAACTGCTGAATTCCGATTCTGTCCGTAACATCAAATTCCGGCAGATCGCAGCCGACAACCTCGTGGCCCCGCTCTCTGAGAGCGCAGACAACATCAGAGCCGAGCATGCCGTTTGAGCCCGTAACAACTATTTTCATATATAAATTCCTTTCGGGCATAATCAAAATTACACTATATTTTATCATATTTTTATAAAATACTCAATATTTTTTTCTTTTGGGGTATTATTTGAGCGGAATATGTGGTATAGTATAGTCACAAAACAATCGAAATGATGTGTTTATTATGAAAATAACAGTCAGCGCTCCGGCAAAAATAAATATATTTCTCGATATACTCCGCAGGCTCGATAACGGTTACCATTCTCTCTTTATGGTGATGCAGACGGTCGGGCTCTGCGACAATGTCACTCTAGAAAAATCGGAGAGCGGAATTGCGCTCACCTGCAGCGATTCAGATATCCCGACCGATGAAAAAAACACCGCATATAAGGCGGCGCAGGTGTTTTTTGATTATACCAATATCAGCTCGGGAATAAAAATCGATATAGAAAAGAATATTCCCCACGAAGCCGGGCTTGCAGGCGGCAGCGCAGATGCCGCGGCGGTTCTCAGGGGAATGAATGAATTGTTTGAAACCAATCTTAGCTCCGGCGAACTCTGCTCTCTCGGCCTTAAAGTCGGCAGCGACGTTCCGTTCTGCACTGTCGGCGGCACCTGCATAGTCCAGAATACGGGCGGTATAATCTCGCAGGTGAAACCGCTGAAAAAGTGCTTCGTTCTTCTTGTGAAACCCGAAAGAGGTGTGTCAACTGCCAAAGCCTATGCCGACGCCGATGAGGTCTATCTCTATCATCCCGACAGCGTAAAGATTATGGACTGCTGTGAGAAGGGCGATTTTGAGGGCATCTGCAAATATGCCGGCAATGTATTCGAGCAGGTCGTCGAAGTGCCCGAAAGGGTCGAAATCAAGCGGATTATGCGCCTTCACAACGTTTCGCTCGCCCAGATGAGCGGCAGCGGACCTACCGTCTTCGGCCTGTTTGATAATAAAGCAGACGCCGAATCCGCCGCCGAAGAACTCGGCGAAAAATACGGAAAAGTATTTATAACTGAGACGGTGTGAGCAATATGATACGAAACTCCCGCAGGTTTTTCCTGCGGGAGTTTTTGCCTTCATTTCAGCACGTCATA
>CAMUZD010000258.1 GCA_947165115.1 uncultured Clostridia bacterium | reverse complement strand
CATCTCTATTACGGCGCGAAAATTCCCGATACGAATCTGAAAAATCATAAATTCCTGATGAACTGGTTCGGCTCGGTATCTCCTCAGAACATCAATATCGAAGACAGGCGCTTTTCGCCCGATGTCAATACCTTCGAGTATTCCTGCGAGGGGACGGGCGACTTCCGTTCATCGGCTTTTTCAATCAGGAATGCCGACGGCAACAACGCAACCGACCTGCGCTATGTTTCCCACAAGATTTACAGCGGAAAACCGCGCATTGACGGTCTTCCCTCGCTCCATGTTAATACGGATTCCGATGCCGACACACTTGAAATTCTGACCGAGGATGCCGTGACGGGAATCAGGGCAATTCTGTATTATACCGTTTTCAACAATTACGGCGCAATGACACGCTTTGTCAAGGTTATCAATGCATCCGACAGCCCCGCCGATATTGAGAGAGTATTCAGCTCCTGCGTGGATTTCAACACCAACGAATTCGATATGATTACCCTTTACGGCGACTGGCTGAAGGAACGCACATTTGAAAGAGCTCCGCTCGGGCGCAAAAAGCAGGGCGTTTCAAGCAAAAGAGGCAGCTCGAGCCACGCCCAGAACCCGTTCGGCGCGATAGTCGGTAGGAACACGACCGAAGAAAACGGCGACGCATACGGCTTCAATCTCGTCTACAGCGGGAATTTCGAATTCAGCGCCGAAATCGACGCTCACGGCGCAACGAGAGTGCTTATGGGTATCAATCCCGACGCTTTCGGCTGGCGCCTCGAACCCGGAGAGGAATTCTCTTCGCCCGAGGCGGTCATGGTTTACAGTCCCGACGGTCTCGGCGGCATGAGCCGCATTTTCCACCGTCTATATACTAATCATCTCATCCGCGGCAAATGGGCCCATATCAAGCGTCCGCTCCTCATAAACAACTGGGAAGCGACGGGCATGGATTTCACAGGCGATAAACTCGTCACCTTCGCCGAAAGAGCCAAGGAAATAGGTATCGATATGCTCGTTATGGATGACGGCTGGTTCGGGAAGAGGGACGATGACACATCGTCGCTCGGCGACTGGCAGGTAAACGAAGAAAAGCTCGGCGGTCCGCTGAAGGATTTCATCGCTAGAATCAACGCTCTCGGCATTAAATTCGGTATCTGGTATGAGCCCGAAATGGTGTCGCACGACAGCAATCTTTACAGAGAGCACCCCGACTGGTGTATTCACGTGCCCGGCAGGGAAAAGTCAATAGCCCGTCAGCAGTATGTGCTTGACTGGTCGCGCAAGGAAGTCCGCGATTACATTTATGAAATGATGAAAAAAGTAATCGGCGAAAACAAGATTGACTATGTGAAATGGGATTACAACAGATGCATCACCGAAGCGGGTTCGCCCGCGCTCCCGCCTGAGAGGCAGAAGGAAGTATTCCACCGCTTCATTCTCGGCACTTACGAGATTATGGACAGGCTGACCGTTGATTTTCCCGATTTACTGCTTGAAAATTGCTCGAGCGGCGGCGGCAGATTCGATCCCGGCACACTCTATTTCTCACCGCAGATATGGTGCAGCGACAATACCGACCCCGTTGACCGCATTGATATCCAGTTCGGAACCTCGCTCTGCTATCCCGCCTCGGTAATGGGCGCCCATGTTTCTGCCAGTACGCGTGCGGGCTTTGAAACCAAAGGAAATGTCGCTCTCTGGGGCACTTTCGGATATGAGCTCGACCCGAACACCTTCACTCCCGAAGACATCGAGCTTATCAAGGAACAGGTCAGCGAATACCATAAATACTACGATTTAATCCGCAGCGGTGACCTTTACCGCCTTATTTCCCCCTGGGAGAACGACCGCAGGGCGGCGTGGATGTTTGTTTCCGAAGACAAAGAGGAGGCCCTGCTTACAAGCGTCGTTATGAGAAAGCCTCACGACAACGCATTTTTCCTCAGGCTCAGAGGCCTCGATCCCGACAAATATTATGTTGACGATGCCTCCGGCGAGGTTTACTCAGGAGCGCTGCTGATGAACGCCGGCATTTCCCTAACAAATTACCCCAATAATGACGGCAATTCGCTCAAAATTTACTTCCATACTCTGTAATGGCAATAACCTTTACAGAGTGATATCCAGCAAATCGGATTTCGGTTCATATTATTTTATAAAATAAACTTCCACAATTTTCAAATCGGCCCTTCGGTGCATTTTGTAAAGTAAATCACTTTACACACGCCCGAAGGGCTTTTTCTTTTTGTCTGAGCTCCGCAGGGAAGAAAAAACAGCTGTGAAAAAGCAGTAAATCCCTTATATTTCAAGGGATGCGGCGATTCGTAACGCAAGAACAGAGAAAAAGTCGGAAAAGGCCGTTTTCAAGTAGCCCAGAACAGACAGCAAAAAGCTCTGGAAAGCGCGAAAAATCGGTAAAGTCAACATTCTTTACAGGAAATTTTCAGGTTTTTTCGGGAAAAACGGGCGGTTTCCGGCGGTAAATTTCACCAAATCGAATATGGAAAAATCGTAGGAATTTACAAAAATAATTTTTGAAATCAAATTTTATTGACTTAAAAAGCGATTTGGTATTATATTAAATACGACCGAAAGGCAGTTGTAGGGCGTAGTGCCCCCTTTTGGGGCCCTTACCGAAAACTGCAAAGGCAGAATCCGGTTCACTGCAAAAGCTGTGCTCGAATGTGCGGCGACGACGTTGGCAAATTCTGGGAGGTCAGTCGCGGCGAGCGCCCGGGCGGTTCCAGAGCCGTCAGGGCCGGAGGAGTTAGACAGGAATCTGCCGGTTAAAAACTAAGGAGGTAGTTTATGAAAAAATCATTACGCATTCTCTCCATGATCCTTGCTGTTGTAATGATCTTCGGTTCCATGTCGGTAATCGGTTCTGCCTATGCCAAATACAGAGGCAACGATCTTTCCGATAGCGATGTCACATACGATGATGTTGATATCCCGAATTTCACCGTTGATCAGTATGCTTCAATGGCTTTGGACAGACTTGACCAGCTGCTTGCTGAGATGCACATCAATCTCGATATTTATATCGGACAGCTTAATCTCGAAAGCATCGACGGAACGGTCACCAGTATCAATTCTCTTCTTGCCAGCTCGGCTGTGCAGACTCTTCGCAACGCAGGCCTTCTCGGCGATGCTGCGGCTCTTGTTCCCGCAGTTGAGCATTCAATCAAGTATACTAAGAGAGCCAACGCCGGCGGCGATCTCAAGGTTCTCTGGGACGTTCTCGACCTTGTCGGCCAGCTCAAGGGCACCGAGAGAGACGATACCAAAGGCGAGACCGGTATTCTCTATAAGTATGTTACCGGCACTCTCAGCCTCGGCGCTCTCGACAGCTTTATCGCCGACTATAAGTTCGACGTCCGTGAGCTTGTTATAGGTCTTCTTTATGGTCTCACCGGCTTCGGCGGAGACG
>CAMUZD010000257.1 GCA_947165115.1 uncultured Clostridia bacterium | reverse complement strand
ATTATAACAAATTTTATGAACTTTTCAAGTGAAATGAAACGATGGTAAACAATGTATGAATTTTCCTGCAAATCATTGACTTTGTTATTGAAAGTGATATATTTATTTTTAGCAAAAAAATTGTAAGAAGGTATAAGAATGAAAATAAGTAAAGGACTCAAGGCTTTTTGCGTGTTTGCGGCGTTGCTGATTATCGCTTCAACAGCGCTCGGAGTAATGAATCTCGCTGGGCAGAAACAGATTCTTAAAAAGTTTGATGAGAGCGAGGACAACGACCGCGAGGACGATGTCAAAATCGCGCAGATTTACGAGATTAAATCCACTCTGCCGATATCCGACGCCTATAAATCCGGCGATACATCTGCACTTGATGACAGGCAGAAGGAAACGCTCGATTTGGCAAAAGAGGTTATCTCCGATGAAATAAAAAAAGGCGCGGATGATTATGATAAAGAGCTTGCAATTTACAGCTTTTTAACCTCAAAAATGAAAAACGACACCGGGCTTCTGACGGTTATTCCCACTTCGGGCGAAGATTCCGATAATCCCTACGGAGTACTAAAATACCACAGCGCCGTATGTGTCGGCTACGCAACAACATTCCGCCTTTTTATGCAGATGCTTGATATTGACTGCAAGGTGGTTCACAGCATAGATCTCGGGCATTCCTGGAATCTCGTCAAAATCGACGGCGAATGGTATCACGTGGATTGCTATATGGATGCCAGCGGAACTTACCTGCGCTCATTCAATATGAATGACGAGCTCTGCGCCCAGAGCCACGACTGGAACAGAGAGATTTTCCCCGCCGCGACAGGTCTCAAGCATAATCCGATGGTAAGCGAAGCTAAGACGATTGACGATTTATATGCTATCCCCGCCTGGTTCAGCGAAAACATCGAAAAGGAATCCGACCGCTTCAGCTGTTCGTTCAAGGAAGATATTTCGGCTGACGACGAGGCATCGGCGAAATATATAGTCGATTCTATTGTGAACGGCCTTTCCTGGAACAACGATTCGCAGATTTACTATGAATACTTCTGGATTAAAAACGAAGAGGGAAAATATATTCTCTGCGTTTTTATGAACGATGACAATGAGCTGGAGCTCGATGACGAGCAGCGCGAGGCGGCTCAGAACGCAATAACCGAGTATTTCCCGGATATTCAGTTTGACGATATGGGCGGAGGATACTCAGACTCCGCGAAAGGCTGAAATATATGAAAAATCTGATAAAGCTACTGGCTTCCGCTCTGCTGATTGCAGCTATACTCTCCTCCTGCGCAGCTCACTCTGATGATGAAACAGTCAGCATGTATGACCTCAACAAAGCTATGAGCGAAAATGCAGGCTTCGGAGAAATGACCTATGTAAGCTCATCCGATGACAAGGCCGATGAAAAATTCTCCCATCTGTCGGATATCGATTACTCCAAGGTTGATTCGTTCTTTATGAATTTTGCCGCGGACGGCAGTGTCAGCTCCGATGAGCTCGCCGTAGTCGTTATGAAAGACGGGAAGAATACGGCTGAAATGACTGCCTCGCTGGAAAAGCACGTGGAATACAGAAAAACTCTCTACAGAAACTACGGCCCCGAGCAGTTGCCGAAGCTGGAAAAAGCACTTGTGTTCTCCTCGGGCAGATATGCGGTTCTGATAGTAGCGGACAATCCCTCCGCAATCAAATCCGCGTTTTACAGCTTTATAAACTGATAAAAAAAGCCGGTCACAATATGGTTCCCCATATCATAACCGAGCGCACTCGACACCTTATCCGGCAGGCGGCCTGCAAAGCATAAGCTTTACGATCCCCTGTGCTACTGCACACTGCCCTCCGGTGACCTTATTCGTTTTCTTAATTATAAACCCATAACATGAACTTTTCTATTGTTTATGAAAAAATTGAATATCAATCCGACAAATCCTGATTTTATGAGATAATTATAACCCGAAACAATGCAGACGGTCAATAGAATAATTATATTTAAAAAGCAAAAAAAATATCCCCGGAGCAATGGGTGAAATCCCCATGCTCCGGGTGTTTGTCATTATTCGGATAAACCGGGATTTATCAAAGGATTGCTATAAGAATTAGTTACTGAGCGGCAGGGACCTCAAAGGTTACGGGGTCTGCGCCTGCTACCAATTCAAATGTATAAACAACGGTCTTATCACCGTAGTTGAATGTACCTGTGTTGTCGCCTGTGCTGAATTTTGCTTCGGTAACATCATCAGGTGATCCGAAATGGAAAACAGCGTCATAGCCGTTCTGCTCGCAGGTGAAGGGAGTTCCGCCTGTGCCGTCGGCTCTCTCGGTGCGACCGTTTGACTCATCGTCAAAAATGAAATATGTGTCAATCTTGCCGTCAATGCTTGCTGACCATACGCCCTTGGTGAAGAGTTTGTCGGGAGTTACATCTTCATCATCGGCTGCCGCGTAATCAATGCTGAGAGTTGCTTCGGAAGCGCTGTCGGCTGTAAACGCGCTCTCTGAGCAGAGGATGTAGATATATTTGCCTTCTTCAATTTTAAGGGTGCCGTCGCCTTCAAGAGCGGGCTGCTGTGCCTGAGCAAGATATCTTGCTCCGTCGGCAAATTTTTCATCAAGAACAAATACTTTCCAGGTAGTGCTGTCATCACTCTTGGTGAATGAGTATGTTTCGGTGGCGTCGCAGATAAGCTCGGTGACGCCCGCGTTGTCAAAGCCGTCTTTCGCAGTGATAACAACAGGCTCGCTGTTGATAATCATTCTGCGCTCGGTTTCTGTATTTTCGGTTTCTGTATTTTCGGTTGCTTCAGCTGTTTCTCCCTCTTGCTTTCCGCATGCTGAAAGCGCAACAAGGCAAGATCCTGCGAGAACAATGCAAAGAACTATTGCGAGAATTTTTTTCATAACAATTACTCCTTTAGAACTATATTTGTATTTGTATTATAATACTTTGTTTTTGTGTTTTCAATAACAAATTCAATATAGTTGTTCAACGCTATAACTTAGAATTTGTTTGATTCGCCGAACGATATCTGCGGTTCTGTTTGTTCACAGCACCATAATCAGTGTTCCCGCGCCGATTAGCACGCAGCCGATGGCAGATTTCAGCGTAAATGATTCGTGAAGAAATACAAACGCAAGGGCCAGCGTAATAATCACGCTCAACTTGTCAACCGGCACTACCTTTGAAACATCGCCGAGCTGTATGGCCTTATAATAGCAGAGCCAGGACGCACCCGTGGCAATACCCGACAGAATCAGAAATATCCAGCTTTTTCTGCCAATTTGCAACAGACCGGATTGCGCGTTTGTAATAAACACCATAATCCACGCCATTGCCACCACAACAACTGTGCGCACAGCCGTTGCGAGGTTTGAATCGACGCCTTCAATACCAACCTTTGCAAGTATTGAGGTGAGCGCCGCAAAAAC
>CAMUZD010000256.1 GCA_947165115.1 uncultured Clostridia bacterium | reverse complement strand
TGTCAATCCCGCTTCACCTCGTCTATTCGCAGTATCCGCAGGTTATCAACTTCTCGGGCCACTCACACGGTCCGATAAATAATCCGCTTGAAATCTGGCAAAATAACTACACCCAGCTCGGTACCGGCACTCTCAATTATTTCGAGATGGAGCGCGATATCGGTGACAACACCGTCCCCGAGGGCAGCAGAAACGCCGCGCAGTTCCTGATTGTTGAGGTTGACGCTCAGAACAGAGTCCGCATCCAGCCCTACAACCTGCTGACTCACGATTTCTTCAAGACTCCGTCGAATACCGACGATCCCGGTAAGCAGCTTCTCTGGCAGATTGACGATGTTTTCGATACGGCGAATTACGCATACACCTCCGCGCGCAAAAAGACCGCTTCAACGCCTTATTTCGATAAGGATGCAGAAGTTACCGCCGAAAAGACCGATGACGGAAAAGTCAAAGTCACGTTCGGCCAGGCGAAGGACGATGTCTGCGTTTACGGCTACCGCATCTCCTTCTTTGACAAGGCAAATCCGAAGAAGGCCGCGCTCGTCAAAGAGATTTATTCCGAATACTATTTCGAGCCGATGCCCGAAACCCTCTCCTGCACCGTCGAAATCCCCGACGGCGAATACACCGTCAAAGTAGCGCCTCTCAATGTCTGGCTCACCGAGGGCGAAGCAATTTCAACAGAACTGAGGTAACACTATGAAAAAATACGACGTAGCGGCATTTATCTGGCCCTCATATACCGGCAAGGAACTCAGAACCCGCATTTTCTGGGAGCAGGGAATCGGCGAATGGCAGAGCGTCAAGAACGCCGAATCAAGAGTCGAAGGGCAGATTCTGCCCCGCAGACCGCTCTGGGGATACTGCGACGAGGCGGATCCCGAAGTTATGAAAATGCAGATAGACGAGGCCGTCAGCCACGGCGTGAACGTCTTTATCTATGACTGGTATTGGTATGACCGCAGGCCGTTCCTTGAGCAGTGCCTCAATGACGGTTTCCTCGGCGCGCCGAACAATACCGATATGCAGTTTTATCTCATGTGGGCAAATCACGATGCGACATATCTCTGGGATAAGAGGCAGACAGACCTCAGGGAGACCGTGTGGTTCGGCTCCCAGCACCGCGACGAATTCGAGATTGTCTGCGAGAGAGTTATCGAAAAATATTTCAAGCTCCCGAATTACTATAAAATCAACGGCTGCCCCGTATTCATGATTTATGAGCTCGGCAATCTTGTGCGCGGGCTCGGCGGAATCGACGAAACCGTTGACGCGCTTGAATTCTTCCGCAAGAAAGTCAAAGAAGCCGGCTTCCCCGATCTTCATCTTCAGGGCGTCATCTATTCAGAACACGCCGTGAATCTCGAAAACCTCGATCCGAAGTATTCGGGCACTACCAAAGACCTTGTCCTTCTTCTCGGCCTCGATTCCATAACTCATTATCAGTTCTGCCATTTCATCGACTGCAGCAAGTCATATACAGAGCATCTCGATGATGTCGCGAAGGAATATGAGCGCATCCGCACAGAATATGATGTTCCTTATTATCCGCATGTTTCAATCGGCTGGGATAACAACCCGCGCTACACCTTCTTCAAAGGCCCGATTCTCAGAGGCAACGAGCCCGAAAACGTAAAGAAGGGCTTTGAACTCGCGAAGGAATACGCCGATAAATATAATGAAATCCCGCTCGTGACTATAAACTCCTGGAACGAGTGGACCGAGATGAGCTATCTCGAGCCCGATGATGTTTACGGCTACGGCTATCTCGATGCCGTCCGCGACACATTCGGAGCAGGGGAATAAACAGAATAACGCAAAAGCAAAGCCGCAGGAAAAACCTGCGGCTTGTTTGTATTTATGATTGTTATTACTCTTCCATTGAAACCTTGAGCAGCTCCCTGATTGTGGTCGTGCCTTCGATAACATACTGCGCGGCTGACATTCTCAGCGTATGCATGCCTTCCTCGAGAGCGGCGGCCTTGAGCGTTTCGGTGTTTGACTTTATTGTAATCAGGTGTTTGAGGTTCGGGCTCATTTCCATGATTTCATAAACACCGGTTCGTCCGAAGAAGCCGGTCTCGTTGCACATTGAGCATCCGCCCGGCTCATAAATCGTGAGCGGCTCGTCAACGGGATACTTGAGCAGCTCTTTTTCGTCCTTGGTTGCCTCTCTGGGCTTCTTGCATTTCGGGCAGAGCTTACGGATAAGTCTCTGAGCCAGAACGCCGACGACGGAGTCCGCGATAAGGAAGGATTCAACGCCCATATCCAGAAGACGGGTGATGGTCGCTGCCGATGAGTTCGTATGGAGCGTGCTTACAACAAGGTGGCCCGTGATCGAGGCCTGAACTGCGATTGAAGCGGTCTCGTAGTCACGGATCTCACCGATCATGATGATATCGGGGTCCTGACGGAGGATGGAACGCAGGGCGCTCGCGAAGGTGAGGCCCGCCTTGACATTAACCTGAACCTGGTTGATACCGCTGATGTTCGCTTCGACGGGGTCCTCAACGGTGATGATGTTGACGGCCTCATCGTTAAGAGCCGAGAGCGCGGTGTAAAGGGTGGTCGATTTACCGGAACCGGTGGGGCCGGTAACGAGGATGATGCCGTTCGGGTTTGAAAGAATATGGTCGAATCTCGTCAGCTCATGCTCTCTCATACCGAGCTGAGCCTTCGTTCTGGTAAGAGCGACCGTGGATGCAATTCTCATAACGACCTTCTCGCCGTATGAGGTGGGAAGTATGGATACACGGACATCGTATTCGGAGTGGTCAACTTCAATCGTGATACGGCCGTCCTGAGGTTTACGTTTTTCCGAAATATCCATGCCGCCCATAATCTTGAGACGCGTTACCATAACGGGGAGCATGCTTATATCGTAAGCCATGATTCTGACGAGCGAGCCGTCGATACGGAAACGGACGACGACTTCGGTCTCGTGCGCGTCGATATGAATATCCGAAGCTCTCTTACGGACCGCCTGCTCGAAAATCGAGCGGACGAGCTGAACGACGGGGGAGTTCTCGAGCTCGCTGTCGCCCTTTTCTTTCGCGGCTTCCTGGGCGGCGAGTTTGCTCTCGCGCTCCTTGGTGAATTTATCAACCGCGGCCTGAGCTTCCTGGGAGCCGTAGTATTTATCGAGAACGGAGTTGATGTCGCCGGCGGTCGCGATTCTCGGCTCGATCATGCAGCCGGTGATAAGCGAAATATCATCCTGCGCGTCCATATCGAGCGGGTTTGCCATCGCGAGAACGAGCACCGAGTTATTCTCGTCGGCGTATTCAAGCGGGCAGACTATATGCTGCCTGAGGACCTTGCCGGGAACGAGCGAGACTATCTCGGGCGGCAGCGAATGACCGCGCAGCTCTATAAAGGGGATGCCCATGATTTTGCTCTGCGCCTGCGCCACGTCAACCGCACTGCAGGCCTTCGTTTCAACGAGAGCAATAATCAGCGGGGTACCG